>CAZGCF010000066.1:0-6511 GCA_964524095.1 uncultured Campylobacterales bacterium
GAGCACTACCTTGACATGGTAGTGGTCACAGGTTCAAGTCCTGTCGTGGCCACCACTTCAAAACATAAGTTAAAAGTTAATAACTAAATATTAAAGTTTTTTAAAGCTTTAGTTTGTAAGAATTTTATTGTATGAAAATTTTAGTTTTTAACTATTAACTTTAAACAAAAGAAGGAATTGCTTGGAAGAAAAAGAGATTATTGCCTATAAAGATAAGAATGGGCGCATAATTGATACTCAAACTGCTGTAGAATTTGATTGCAGTGATTTTGAACCGATATATTTTGATAACTCTCCTGAAGCTCTTGAAGTTATTCGACACTCAACCGCTCACTTAATGGCACAAGCTATAAAACAGCTCTATCCTGAAGCTAAATTTTTTGTTGGTCCTGTTGTTGATGAAGGTTTCTACTATGACTTTCGTGTTGATGCAAAGATTAGCGATGTAGATCTGAAAAAGATCGAAAAGACTATGCAACAACTGGCAAAGAAAAAGTTGAACATTGAGCGTTACTGCATAGCAAAAGCAGAAGCTGAAGAGAAGTTTGCTGGTGATGATCTGAAACAAGAAGTTATGAAACGAATAGAAGATGATCGTCTATGCATCTATCGCCAGGGTGATTTTGAAGATCTTTGCCGTGGACCACACGTGCCTAATACTAAGTTTTTGAGAAACTTCAAGTTAACCAGAGTTGCAGGAGCTTATCTTGGCGGTGATGAGAGCAGAGAGATGCTTACTCGAATTTATGGCATCTCATTTGCTGACAAAGAGAGCCTAAAAGAGTATATGCAGATGATCGAAGAGGCAAAGAAACGCGATCATCGTAAGATTGGTACTGAACTTGGTCTCTTTATGTTCAATGATGATGCAGGTGCAGGTTTACCATTTTGGATGCCAAAAGGTGCTCGCTTAAGAGGTAAAATAGAGCAGATTTTATGGAAAGCTCATCGCCGTCGCGGTTATGAACCTGTGAGAGGTCCAGAGATCTTAAAAGCTGATATGTGGCGAACAAGTGGTCACTATGCCTGCTATGGTGAGAATATGTATCTTACTGAAATAGATGAACAAGAGTATGGAATTAAGCCTATGAACTGTATAGGTCATATTCTTGTCTATAAGCAGGATATGCACAGCTACAGAGAGTTGCCACTTAAATATTTTGAGTATGGTGTAGTTCACCGCCACGAAAAGAGTGGGGTACTACACGGTCTTTTGCGTGTTCGTGAATTTACTCAAGATGATGCCCACATCTTCTGCACGCCTGATCAGATAAAATCTGTTGTTATAGATGTTCTTGAGTTTGTTGATCGTGTTATGAAGATTTTTGGCTTTGAGTATGAGATGGAGATCTCAACCAGACCAGAAAAGGCGATAGGTAGCGATGAGATTTGGGAAATAGCAACAAAAGCACTAAAAGAGGCTTTAGATGAGAATGGCTTTGAGTATGGCATAGATGAGGGCGGTGGAGCTTTCTATGGTCCTAAGATAGATATTAAAATTACAGATGCTCTAAAGAGAAAATGGCAGTGTGGAACGATTCAGGTTGATTTCAACCTTCCTGAACGTTTTGAATTAGAGTATGTAGATGAAAACAATGAGCGTAAACGTCCAGTTATGATCCACCGTGCTATTTTGGGAAGCTTTGAACGCTTTATTGCAATATTGACAGAGCATTTTGCCGGTGAGTTTCCAATATTCATTGCACCTACACAAGTGATCTTTGTACCAATTGCAGAAGATCATGTTGAGTATGCTAAAGAGTTGGCATCTGAACTCTTAGAGTTTGATGTTGATTGTGAAATATATGATAAAAATGAGTCACTCGCCAAGCGTGTGCGTACGGCAGAAAAGCAGAAGGTTCCGATGATTGCCATCATCGGTGATGAAGAGGTCAAGAATCGCAAGGTAGCAATTCGTGATCGAAGAAAACGTGAGCAGTACGATTTAAGTACTGAAGAATTTATAAAACTCATCAAGGAGCAGACAAGTGAGGTTAAGATTTGAGTAAGAAAAACGATGTAATCATGAACGAAGATATTAGAGCCCGTGAGGTTCGTCTAGTAGGAGATGACGGTACGCAGTATGGTATTGTTAGTCGGGACGAGGCACTAGATAAAGCAGCTGATATGGGACTTGACCTCGTTCTGATTGCACCACAAGCCAATCCGCCGGTTGCTAAAATAATGGATTATGGTAAGTTTAAGTACCAGCAGGAGAAGAAGAAAAAAGAGGCAAAAAAGAAGCAGAAGCAGATCGAGGTTAAAGAGATCAAGCTTTCAGTTAAAATTGCTCAAAATGACATAAACTACAAAGTTAAACATGCAAGAGAGTTCTTAGAACAAGGAAAGCATGTTAAGTTTAGAGTCTTTTTGAGAGGACGTGAAATGGCAAACCCAGAGGCAGGTGTTGAAGTGTTAAAGTCGGTTTGGCCAATGGTTGAAGATATTGCTGACTTGGAAAAAGGCCCGTTTCATGAAGGAAGGTACATAAATATGTATGTAGTTCCTATAAAAGAGAAACAGGGCAAAAAATAGGTTTTAAACTATTGGGTATTTATGTTTTAGGCTATCGTCTAAAATTATAATACCCAATTATTAAAGACTCCCTCTAATTTTAACCAATCTTCTTCTAACTTTTTACCTTAAAAAAAGAGTATCAAAGCAGTTAAAGCAAAAAATAAGTTTTTAAAAAAATCTAACAAGTCCCTAAATTGTATAAGTAATTTATTTTTTAAAGTCTATTTCATTCAACAACCGTATAATAACTATACTATTGTATAAAATATATATAAAAGGGAAACTAATGTGTAAAGATTGCGGCTGTTCAATTACAGATCATCACCACCACCATCATCACGATCATTCGTCAGCTCATCAGGCGGCACACGAGACACTACATCACAATCCTCAGCTAAATGATGCAAAAACTATAGAGGTAATTAGTAAAATATTAGATAAAAATGATCATGAAGCGGCACACAACCGCTCTCATTTTGACAAACATGGCATACTTGCTATTAACCTGATGAGTTCACCAGGTAGTGGTAAAACAACACTTTTAGAGCATTTGGCAGATGTAGCACCATTTAAATTTGGTGTTATTGAGGGTGATTTAGAAACCAATCGCGATGCTGATCGCATTAAAGCCAAAGGGATTCCAGCTCATCAAATTCAAACAGGCAGTGCTTGTCACTTAGATGCATTTATGGTTCATAAAGGTTTGCATGAGATGCCTTTGGATGAACTTGATGTCTGTTTTGTTGAAAATGTGGGTAATCTTGTCTGTCCAGCAAGTTATGATGTGGGTACACATCTAAATGTTGTATTGGTCTCTGTACCTGAAGGTGAAGATAAGATAGAGAAATATCCGGTAATGTTCCGTCAGGCTGATTTGGTTTTAATTACAAAAACTGATCTATTGCCATACTTTGATTTTAGTGTAGAGCGCGCTAAACAGGCTGCTAGAAAGATCAAACCAGGGGTTGATGTGCTTGAAGTTAATACAAAAGATAAAGATTCACTCAAGCGTGTTGCCGACTGGATTAAGTTTAAAATGGAGATGCGATAATGTGTTTATCTATACCTTCTAAAGTTATTGAGATTAATGAAGAGGAGCGTACTGCCATTGTTGATACAATGGGAGTTAAAAGAAAAGCAAATATTGAGTTTGTTGCCGATGAGGTAAAAGTTGGTGATTATGTGCTTATTCACATTGGGTATGCGATGAATATAATTGATGAAGAGTATGCTCAAGAGAGTTTGAAACTCTACCAAGAGATTATTGAGTCTATGGAGGAGGAAGATAGGCTTCAAATGATTGAAGAGTCCGATAACTGTCCGGGCAGGAGCGAGTCTTGAGTCTGCAGTTAAAAGATCTCTATGATGGTTTTAGAGATCCAGATGCAATTAAAGCACTTGCCAAGATAATTGCAGAAGATGCAAAGAAGCTGAAAGAGCCTCTAAATATTATGGAGGTTTGTGGTGGACATACTCATACAATTATGAAGTATGGTCTTAAGCAACTTCTTCCAGAAAACATAGATTTTATACATGGTCCAGGATGCCCTGTCTGTATTATGCCTAAAGAGCGAATTGACAATGCTACCCAGTTGGCAAATATAGAGGGGGCTATTCTTTGCACATTGGGAGATATGATCCGTGTTCCTGGCAGTGAAAGCTCACTTGCAAACGAAAGAGCGAAAGGGCGTGATATACGCTCTTTATACTCTCCAATGGATGTGATCTCTATTGCCAAAGAGAATCCTGATAAAAAGGTTATCTTTTTTGCTATAGGCTTTGAAACTACTACACCAATGACTGCGGCAGTCATCTTAAAAGCAAAAAATGAGGGTATTGAGAATCTCTTTTTTCATATTAACCATGTTCTTGTTCCACCTCCAATGCATACACTTATGGAAGATGGTGAAGCAAACATAGGGGCATTTATTGGACCATCACATGTTAGTGTAATTACCGGTTCAAAAATTTATGAGCCTTTTCCAAAACTATATGGTACACCTGTAGTTGTTAGCGGTTTTGAGCCTGTTGATGTTATGCATGGTATATCTATGATTGTTAAGCAAAAGATAGAAGGGCGTGCAGAGGTTGAAGTTGAGTATAAACGCTCTGTAAGCCGTGAAGGAAATCTTGTTGCACAAAAGATGATTGATGAAGTGATGGAGGTTCGTGAACACTTTAGATGGAGAGGTATAGGCGACATACCAAAAAGTGGTTTGAAACTGCGTGATGAGTATGCTAAAGTTGATGCTGAAAAGGTTTTTGCAGAGTATTTAAGCAGTGAACCGATAGATGATCATAAACTCTGCATTTGCGGAACTATCTTAAAAGGGTTGGCTAAGCCGTATGAGTGTAAAGTTTTTGGCAAAGCTTGTACACCTAACACACCACTTGGTAGCTGTATGGTGAGTAGCGAGGGGGCTTGTAACGCTTACTACAGATTTGGTGGAGTAGAAAATTAAGTAAAAAGAGGTAATTTATGAAACAGGTTCAGCTAAGTCATGGTGGTGGCGGGGAGGAGATGAACCGCCTCATCCATGATCTTTTTTATAAGAGTTTTGATAACGATATTTTGTCCAGTGCTGAAGATGCGGCTGTACTTAAACCTAAAGGAGCAGTAGCCTTTACAACAGACTCTTTTACTGTTAGTCCTATCTTTTTTAATGGGGGAGATATAGGTAAACTTGCAGTAGCCGGTACAGTTAACGATCTGGCTATGATGGGGGCAAAACCTCTTTGGCTTAGCAGTGCTTTTATGATAGAAGAGGGACTGCCTTTTGAAGAGCTGGAGCAAATTGTTCAAAGCATGGCAAAAGAGTTAAAAAAGAGTGGAGCAAAGGTTGTTTGCGGTGATACTAAGGTTGTTCCTAAAGGTTCTGTAGATAAGATATTTATAAATACTTCCGGCATTGGTGAAGTACTTGTTGGTGGCATTAGTGCTCACAATTTAGAGGTGGGCGATACCATAATTGTATCGCGTGATATTGGCAGGCATGGAGCTACAATTATGATGGAGAGAGAGGGAATTGATCTTGAAAGCGATCTAAAGAGCGATTGTGAAACTCTATGGCCTGCTGTAGAGGCTCTAATAGAAGCAAAAGTTAAAATTAAAGCGATGCGTGATGCAACTAGAGGTGGCTTGGCGGCTGTGCTTAATGAGTGGGCAGAGGCAAGCAATATCTGTATTGAGGTAGAGGAAGAGAGTCTGCCGGTATGCGATGAGGTTAGAGGTATATGCGAAATGCTTGGTTTTGAGCCTTATGATCTAGCTAATGAGGGTACATTTATTTTGGCAGTTGACTCAGCAGATAAAGAGGTTGCATTAGAAGTTTTAGGTAAATACTCTTTTTGTGCAAATGCAGCTGTTATAGGCAGTGTTACAGAGAAGAGATTAGGTAAAGTGATCTTACAAAGCTCTTGGGGAAGTAGTCGTTTTCTTGAACTTCCTAAAGGTGAACTCTTGCCAAGGATCTGTTAATGCATGAATACTCTATAGTTCAGGCTCTATTGCAACAGTGTGAGCATCATGCTGAAGCAAATGATGCTCAAAAAGTTACAAAAGTTGTTATAAAGATAGGTGTTTTAAGTGGTGTAGAGCCACAACTTTTACAGACCGCATTCGATACATTCAAAGAAGAGACAGTTTGTTATGATGCAATATTGGAGATTATTCATCAAAAGGTGGTTATTCACTGTCAAGATTGTAAAGATGACTTTACTATTGAAAAACATGAGTATGCTTGTCCTTCATGCGGTGGTAGCAGTGTAAAGATTGTTGATGGTGAAGAGTTGTTGTTAATGCAATTAGAAATGGAGTAGTCGGTATGGAATATTATATTTGGATAAAAGCATTTCACATAATGAGTTTTATGAGTTGGATGGCTATGCTATTTTATCAGCCTAGATTGTATGTATATCATCAAGAGCATGCAGATAACAAAGGTTTTGTTGAAGTAGTAAAAATTCAAGAGCATAAGCTTTATACATATATAGG
>CAZGCF010000067.1:0-6414 GCA_964524095.1 uncultured Campylobacterales bacterium
TGTTACCATTCCTGTATCGTGAGGTCTTGGACTTACTTCACTAAAATATACCTCATCCCCTTTAACAAACAGCTCAACACCAAAAATTCCTCTTCCACCCAATCCATCTGTAACTTTTTTGGCTATCTCTTGAGCTTTTGCTTTAGCTTCTGAACTCATATATGCAGGTTGCCAACTAAAAATGTAGTCTCCATCTTTTTGCTCATGCCCAATTGGCTCACAAAATACAGTTCCAAGCTCATTTCGTGCTGTCAAAAGAGTAATCTCATAATCAAAACGTACAAACTCTTCAACAATCAATTCACTAGCATCACCTCGTGCCTCTTTTGCAATCTCCCAAGACTTATTTAAATCTTCTGCAGTTTTAGCTACACTCTGTCCATGCCCTGAAGAGCTCATAACTGGTTTTATTACACAAGGAAATCCCACCTCTTTTGCAGCATTTTCAAGCTCTTCAAAGGTTGAAACAAAACGGTATGCGCTTGTCTTTAAACCAAGCTCCTCTGCGGCAAATTTTCTAATATTTTTACGATTCATTGTCTTATTTACCGCTTCAGCATTTGGTATGACATTAAAGCCCTCTTTTTCTGCATCAAAGAGAGCCTCTATACTTATAGCTTCTATTTCTGGCAAAATGTAGTCTGGTTTTACACGTCGAATCAGATCTAAAACCTCATCTCTATTTTGCATATCTATCACATATGATTCATGTGCTACCTGATGGGCTGGTGCATTAGCATAACGATCAACTGCTACAACTTCAATACCCAACCTTTGAGCCTCAATTGCAACCTCTTTACCAAGTTCACCACTACCAAGTAACATAATCTTTATAGAGTCAGATTTTAAAGGAGCTGTAAAATGCATGATCATCCTTCTCATTTTTTTGGTAATATATCTAAAATTTAATTAAAGGAAGTAAAATGGGTGCAGAAGATCGTTTAAGTAGAGTTATTGCTGGTGCTATATTGGTTATATTTGCAATGATTACAGGAAACTTTGTTGGATGGTTGGGGATTATTCCATTGGTTACAGGCATTGTAGGTTGGTGTCCACTCTACGGAGCACTTGGTATAGATACATCTATTGAGCATAGAGAAGATACTCATCACTAAAATTAAAGCCCCTTTCGGGGCTTTTTCAAACTGCTTAGAGACGAGCTTCGTATCTGCGCAGCATGAAAAGACGTTTGAGCAACTTCTTGCGAGCAGCAATTTTCTGCTTTTTACGCTTTTCAGTCATAGGCTCATAAAAACGTCTTGCACGAGCTTCAGTAACGATCAAGTTACGATCGACTTGCTTCTTGAATCGGCGATACGCCTCATCAAAAGACTCGTTTTCGCGTACGAGGATGCCAGGCATTCTGACATCACCCCCTTCCAGTTAAAATTTTTGGATGCGAATTATAGCATAATTTTGTTATTATAATAATAAAACTACAAAAGGGTTTCTAATGCAAAAGGTTTTTGATGATTGCTATGCAATGGATAGACGCTGTTATGAAGAGTTTGGGCTAACAGAAGATATTCTCATGGAGCATGCGGCTGAAGGTATGGCACAATATATAAAAGCATTAGGCAATAGCAAAAAAGAGATCCTCATAGTAGCAGGACCTGGAAATAATGGAGCCGATGGAGTTACATTAGCAAGACTTCTTCATAGTGACTTTAATGTATCTTTATATATGCCATATGGAGCAAAATCTGAAATGGCAAAACTTCAACTTCAAAGAGTTCTTAAACTTGGTATAGAACCTGTAGAAAAGCTCCCTCTAAAAACTGATATTGTTGTAGATGCACTCTTTGGAGCAGGCTTTTCAAAACCTCTTAATGAAAAAGGTGTTGATCTCATAAAGAGTCTAAATGAGATAGAAGCAAAAAAGATTGCCTGCGATATTCCAACAGGAATAGACCCTAATGGTAACCCAAATCCTGTCGCTTTTAAAGCAGATATTACAATCACAATGGGTAGCTTAAAAAAGGCTCTCTTTTCAGACTACTCAAAACCATATATTGGAGAGATAAAGGTTGTCGATCTTGGTGTAAGCCGAAACATTTATGAGATTGAGACTACCACTTATCTTTTGGAAGTTGATGATTTTAACCCACCCACTCGAAACAACCCTGCTTCACATAAAGGGGATTATGGACACCTTGCAATTATAAGCGGTGAAAAGAGTGGTGCGGCAACTCTAAGTGGACTGTCTGCACTAAGATTTGGAGCAGGGCTTGTTACACTTGTTGGCAACAATATACAAAACCTTCCATATTCATTAATGCAGAGCAGTAGTTTACCTAACAATACTAATAGTGTAGCAATAGGTATGGGAATGGGATATAATCTAAATTCAGAAATAATAAACTCAATTATTGAAAGAGATCTTGCAGTTTTAATGGATGCAGATATATGTTATGTACCTGACGTTAAAACTATTCTAAATAAATGTAGTAAAACTATTATTACACCTCATCCAAAAGAGTTTTCTGCCCTACTTAAAACTGTAGGGATTGCAGAAGTAAGCGTTAAAGATATTCAACAAAACCGCTTTGGTTGGGCAAAAAGATTTTGTGAAAACTTTCCAAAAAGTGTACTGCTTTTAAAAGGTGCAAATACAATCATTGCACATAATGAGAAAATATATATCAATCCACTTGGCTCTCAAGTTCTTTCACAAGCTGGAAGCGGAGATGTTTTAAGCGGACTTATCGCTTCACTTATGGCACAAGGGTATTCACCATTAGATGCAGCAATCAATGGCTCACTTGCACACGCACTATGTGCAAAAAACTACAAAGGAGCAAACTTTAGTGCAATTGCAGAAGATTTGATTGAGGAGTTACGTTGGTTAATACAGTAAAAATAGTTGTATTATTTAGTGGAAATGGCAGTAATCTTGAAAATCTTATTAAACATTTTCACGGTAAAAGGTTTAAAGATAAAGAGACACAAATCATTCCCATAACAAACCAACCAAATGCAAAAGGGATAGATCGTGCAAAAAAGTATGGCATTGACACAATAGTTTTAGATCACAAAGAGTTTGAAAGCAGAGAATCTTTTGATGCAGAGTTGGTCAAAATCATAAAATCAATTGAGCCATCTTTGGTAGTAGCCGCTGGTTTTATGCGTATTTTGACACCTGTTTTTACTAAACAGATAAAAGCTATAAATTTACACCCCTCTTTGTTGCCTCTCTTTAAAGGGGCAAATGCTATAGAGGAGAGCTTTAAAAGCCAAATGAGAGTTGGAGGTGTTACTGTTCACTGGATATCTTCTGAACTTGATGGCGGAGAGATCATTGAGCAAGAGTCTATTAAAAAAAGAAGAGGAGAGAGACTTGATGAGTTTAAACAAAAGATTCACAACTTAGAGCATACCATTTTGCCTAAAAGCATTAAATATATACTAAATCTATAGAATTAACACTCATATAATGAGTGTTAATGAAGTCTTTTAGCTCCACAGAAGCATACATTGCCCAATTTACTACTTTTATAGATTATCTCAAATTTAATATTTTTAACACCATTAATCTCTTCTTTCAAATTTATTTGACCTCTTAAGCCACAAAGATCACGACTCAAACAAGGGCTATTCTCCTCAATACTATAGAAAGATACTCCATCTTTAGAGATGTCAAAAATATATCCTGGCATACTTGTTCCATCTTCAAGAATTATATCTGTCCAAACTGGAGGCGATACAATTGTTCGCGGAGCATTACGCTTGTTTTTAACCATTTCAAAACCATCACTCAACTCTTTTAACTCTGCACTCTCTTCTGAAATTAGTGTCATAACCGATTCAATATTTTTACTTGCATTTAAAATATTGCTATTCCCCTCTGTTACTGTATCAAGCTTTTTCAATATTTCATAGAATGCCTGCTTCTCCTCTTCAAACTCACTTCCAAAATGGTGCATAGTCTCTATTGTAACCTTTTGTGTATTTTCTATTTGAGTAAAATAGGCATCAATCTTTTTAGCACTTTCACGCAAACAACCAAAAACATCTTGTGTAGCTTTTGCATTTTTTACAACACTATCGATACTATTTACCATTGAGTGAATTATTTGCCTAGTATTTTTAGCATTCTCCATAGATATTTCAGCTAATTGACGAACTTTTTCAGCAACCACAGCAAAACCTCGACCATGCTCACCAGCACGCGCCGCCTCAATTGCAGCATTTAAAGCGATTAAATTTGTCTCATCAGCAATTTCTGAAATTGCATCAATAGTTTTAGAGACTTCACCAGAAAAGCTACGCAACTCTTCGATCACTCTAACTGTTGACTCAAGTGCTTCTGAAGCCTGCTCAGTCTCTTTTGCATTATAATCCATCTGTTTTTTGCCATCTGTAACCAATTCAACAGTTTGATCTATTTGCAAAACAAGCTCTTTAAGTTGTTCATTTAGCGACTCATTCATCTTATCTATATTTTGTAAATTGTCAGCAACTACCTCTATCTCTCTAGTCTGCTCAATAACAAGATCATTTGCCTGTTTAAGAGTCACAACACCATAAGAGGCTTCAAATGCTACATTTTTTGATTGTGTAACAACCTTCATAATTACAGGTCGAAGCGAATCAACCATCTGCTTTAAGTGACTAAAGAGTTGATCTATCTCATTTTTGCTTCTTGTATCTATGTTACCATCTTTACCCAACACATCATCTATAGCCATTTTTCCACGCTCTACTAAACCAAATATTTCAAGAAGTTTATTGAGCCGTTTAGCTACCACCTCTTTAAATAGTATATGTATTACCAATAATATAACAGCTATACTAAATGACCAGTTTAAAAATGCAAATAGAATATTTTTACTCAATGCTTCCTTAAAATCACTCAACTCTATTCTTGCCGACTCTATTGCAATAACATCTCCTGGTATCCAAGATGGATGGCACAGTTTACAGCGCTCTTCAGCTATCATTGGACGAGAAAGCATATAGTAATTTTTACCATCTAGAGTTACCTGCTTTTGATGCTCTTTCTGATCCTTATGAGATTGAAAATAGTCAATTACCTCAGCTTCAAAAGGAAGGGCTTTATTTGCTGGATTCATAGGCTCTTTTGACGCCTCTTTAAAAAAGACCTTTCCTTTGCTAATATTTGTAAATTTATTAAAAATCTCATTCTGAATAATTTGAGGAACCTCTGACGATTTACCTGAAAAAAACTTCTCATTTCGACTTTCAAGCAAAACATCAGCAAAATTCAATATACTTGAAGCCTCACTATAAAGATTATTCTGTAAAGCTTCTTTATTCTGTTCAAATTGATACCAATATATAGCAGTTGAGATAACAATCATTGCACCAGCAATCAATACAGAAAACATAACCGACAGACGCATTCTTCTTATAAATTCTGGTATATACATAAAATTTTTCTCCTACATTTATCTCTTATAAATCTTACCATTTTTAATATTATATTGCAAACATATAAAAACAAATAGATTGAAAAACTTCTCCATTTTCAATTACCTCTTGAGAATATTAAATTTGGAATAGTAATTGCTTTGAATACTGAATAACAGTAGCGTCAGGAGGCTATAATGAGAAATACTATAGAAAGGACATTAACAAATCCTTGGATATTGTGGAGCTTATTTGGAGCTGGTTTTTTTCTACCATATCTATTTATTCTATTTCTACCAAGCATTAGTATGTTAGCATGGAGACACCTAAGATCTGAATTTTCAGATACTACAGAGTTTTGGATAAAAAACTCATATATCAATTCAATCGATCAAATTGATAGTAAAAGAGTAGATTCAATAAAAAAAGAAGATAATAGTGAAACAAACAATACAAATCCACCAATACCTGCACTATCACCTATATCATTTAAATAGTTGGTTTAAATTATGAATAACAACTATTTTAAAAAACTCTTTGCTTTTACATTGAGCATACTATTTTTAATGACAGTCTGGCAACTACTTCCTCTAGTTCAAGAGCTTATAATTATGCAAAATGCAAAACCAAGAGCTGTAACTCCTAGAGGAAATCTGGCTGAAGATGAAAAGTCAACAATTGATCTATTTAATAAAACAAAAGATTCTGTAGTATATATTTCAACTGCAAAAGCTGTAATCGATCCTTGGACACGCAATATTTATAATATCCCAAAAGGAACTGGCTCAGGCTTTGTTTGGGATAACATAGGGCATATAGTAACCAACTATCATGTTATTCAAGGAGCAAGTGAAGCAAGAGTAAGATTGAGTGATGGTCGTGATTATCAAGCTGTTCTTATAGGTGCTTCGCCATCTCATGATTTAGCTGTTTTACGCATTAATGTACCAGTAAAACGACCTCAACCTGTTGTAATAGGTACAAGTTATGATCTTAAAGTTGGTCAAAAAGCATTTGCCATTGGAAACCCTTTTGGATTGGACT
>CAZGCF010000068.1:0-6395 GCA_964524095.1 uncultured Campylobacterales bacterium
AATGGTCTCTCTTCTTAAAGGTGGTGAGCCGTATAAAATGTCTAAGAGGGCAGGTAACTTTATCTTGATGCAAGATATTGTTAAAGAGATAGGGAATTCAGCATTACGCTTTACCTTCTTAACCAAAAAGAGTGATACTCACTTAGAGTTTGATGTAGAGGATTTGAAAAAAGAGGATAACTCAAACCCAATCTATTACATCAATTATGCGCATGCTCGTGTCTTTTCACTATTTGAAAAAGCTGGCAAAAAACAAGAGGATGTTTTTGACGCATCAATTGAAGGTTTGGATGAGAGTGCATACGACCTTCTCTTTACAGCACTTCTGTTACCTGAAGTTCTTGAGGATGCATTTGAGAGTCGTCAACTTCAAAAGGTTACAGACTATCTAAAGTATCTTGCTGGAATGTATCATAAATTCTACTATGATAACAAAGTAGTAGGTACTCCAAATGAATCAGCACTCTTAAAGATTTCAGCTATGGTAGCTCTCTCTTTACGTGTTGGTCTAAAGATGTTGGGAATAGAAGCTTTAAAAAAGATGTAATAAAGTGCTATGTACACTCTAGTACATAGCAAAGTTGGAACAGTTGTTGCTTAATTTCAAAGTAAGAGCCTCGAAATTAACTCTATAACTGTTCCGGTCTTTCGAGGCTCAATACCTCTTGTAGAAACTCTTCTAAATTATATTTTGTTCTATACTCTGGAACCATTAAGTGAATCATAATATCACCAAGATCTATTACTGTCCATTCATCACCCTCATCAACTGCTAAAAAAGTTTCACCTTTAGGTTTTAACTCCTCTTTTAACATATCTAGCAGAGCAAGGGTGTGCTTATCTCCTAGTGTTGTTGCAATAATTACGCAATCGGTTAAATACTCTTTATCTCTTAAATCAAATACTTGTATATCTTCAGCTTTTTTCATATCTAGCAGATTAACTATTCGATCTGTTCGTTCAGTAAGTGTAGTACTCAATTATTCTCCTTCATTTTTTTGTAAAATTTTACCACTTCATCCCGAATCTCTTCAGGTATCTGTTTTGGATCAATCTCTTCTCTTAGAGTAGAAGAGCTTATTGGCATATCTACATCCAGTTTTATAAAATTATCTGGAATTGTGATCTCCTCTCTAGTTGCAACTACCCATTTTACTCTTTTGTCTAATTCATTGAACTTATGCCAATTGTGTAATGACTTTAGGTTGTCAGCACCTAAACAGAAGAAAATTGTATCATAAACTGATGAAAAATGGTTTACTGTATCGATAGTGTAAGATCTTTTAGACTTTTTAAGTTCAAAATCGCTTACCTCTATACGGTTGTCAAACTCTGTGATCTTCTTTAACCACTTAAGTCTTAGTTCAGGCGGTGCAAAGTGTCCCTTTTTAAATGGGCTAATAAATGTTGGTATTACTATAAGTTTCGCTATAGGAAGAGTATATAACGCTTTTTTAATAATCTCAAGATGTCCAATATGAGGAGGATCAAAACTTCCTCCATAAATTGCTACACTTCTATTTTTATCTTCCATTGTATATTTTCCAACTTCCATTTAATCCTAATTGTACAGATAATTTGATAAAATCATAATGATTTTTTTATAGAAGGATTGATATTGGCTTTAAAGATTGCAATCAATGGATATGGACGCATAGGGCGGAGTGTTGCACGTATCGTCTCAAAGCGTGATGATGTTGAGCTGGTTGCGATCAATGATTTGGCCTCAGCTAAAACGCTTGAGTATCTTACCAATTTTGACAGTGTACACGGTCCTTTAGATACAATGGCATCTCTAGAGGGCAGTAAACTTAACTTTGCCGGACAATCTATAGAGATTTTTCAAAAATCTGATCCTTCAGAACTACGTTTTGCAGATGTAGGAGCCGATGTAGTTTTAGAGTGCAGTGGAAGGTTCTTAAGAAGTGATCAGTTAAGATGCCATCTGCAAAATGGAGTTAAAAGGGTTATCATTTCAGCACCTGCTGAGGATGATACTCCAACATATGTATTTGGTGTTAATGCTGATCAGTATAAAGGTGAACAGATTATCTCCAATGCAAGCTGTACTACCAACTGCTTAGGACCTATAGCAAAAGTTTTTGATGAAGTGTATGGCATTAGAAGCGGTTTAATGACAACAATTCACGCATATACAGGAGGTCAAAGTCTAATGGATGCTCCTGTTTCAAAAGATCTTCGCCGATGCCGTGCGGCTGGAGTTAACTTAATTCCTACAACAACACATGCCGCTGAGGCAATATATAAAGTTTTACCAAACCTAAAAGGTAAACTTCATGGTCAAAGCGTTAGAGTACCTACTGCTGATGTATCTTTAATGGATCTAAATTTAGTATTAGAAAAAGAGACATCGGTTGATGAGGTAAATCTACTATTAATAGAGAAAGCTAAAGGTGAATTAAACGGAATTTTGGGAATTGATGAAAACTTTGGCGTAAGTCAAGACTTTTGCGGTGATACACGTAGTTCAATAGTTGCAACAGATTTAACGCAAGTTATTGGTGATAATATGGTCAAAATTATGGCTTGGTACGATAATGAGTGGGGATATGCCAATCGACTTGTCGAGATGGCACTCTATATTTCTAAATAAGTGGGAGTGAAGTCCTAACCCCTTTTAGAGTATATATAGGGGATTGGACTTTAGTCCAATTAAAAAAATTAAAGGGATCAAATGAAACTTTTAACAGTAAAAGATATGGATTTAGCAGGTAAGAAGGTTTTTATTCGTTGTGATTTTAATGTACCTGTGGATGAGTTTGGAAATATTACAGATGATCGTCGCATACGAGCAGCTTTACAGACTATTCGCTACTGTTTAGATCGAGAATGTGCCATAATCTTGGCAAGTCATATGGGGCGACCTAAAGGTGAATTTAATGAGAAGTACTCTCTTGAGCCGGTAGCAAAACGTCTTCATATGCTTTTACATCAAGAGATCACTTTAGCTAAAGATGTTGTTGGGCCAGATGCTACAGCCAAGGCAAAAGCTCTTCAAAGTGGGGAGATCTTACTTCTTGAAAATGTTCGTTTTGAGCCAGGTGAGACAAAAAATGATCCTGAACTTGCTAAAAAGTTTGCTGAAATGGCAGAGTTTTACATAAATGATGCATTTGGTGTAAGCCATCGTGCCCATGCATCTGTAGAGGCGGTTAGTCACTACTTTGATATACACCACAAAGGTGCAGGTTTCCTTCTTCAAAAAGAGATCAAATATTTTCACAAGTTACTTAGAAAACCAACCAGACCATTTATGGCTATTGTTGGGGGAAGTAAAGTCTCAGGTAAGTTAGAGGCACTTATAAATCTTCTACCTAAAGTTGACAAAATGGTTATTGGTGGTGCAATGGCATTTACATTTTGGAAAGCGAGAGGCTATGAAGTAGGAAACTCTCTTGTTGAAGATGATCTGTTAGATGATGCACGCCATATTATGGATGAAGCAAAGAGGTTAGGTGTTAAGTTCTATCTTCCAGTTGACTTTGTAGTTGCACCTGAATTTAAAGAGTCTGCACCGGTTAAGTATGTTACATTTCAGGAGATGCCTAAAGATTGGATGGGGCTTGATATAGGACTTGCCTCAACACGTCTATTCCGTGAAGCTTTGGCAGATTGTCAAACAATCTTGTGGAATGGACCAATGGGTGTTTATGAGATGGATAAATTTGCACGTGGAAGCTTTAAATTAGCAAACTATGTAGCAGAATCATATGCAACAAAAATAATAGGTGGAGGAGATACTGCCGATCTGGTTCAGCGTGTAGGTGTTGATGATGAGATGACATTTATCTCTACTGGTGGTGGTGCAAGTTTAGAGCTTCTTGAGGGTAAAAATCTTCCTGGTATATCAGCACTACAGATAGATGGAGAAGATAATGAGTAAGATTCTCTCAGCAAATTTTAAAACAAACCATACAAGAGCTTCAACACAGGAGTATGTAGCAAAGCTTGATGCTAGTATGAGTGAGCTTGGCTATTTGGATGATGTATATCTCTTTCCACCCTCTGTGGCTTTAAATAGTTTTGATCTTAAAAATAGCATACATATAGGTGCACAAAATGCCTACCCAACAGTAAAAGGCTCTTTTACTGGAGAGATAGGTGTAGAGCAATTAGAAGAGTTTAATGTAAATACTCTTTTGATTGGTCATAGCGAGAGACGGCATATTTTAGGCGAAACACAGGAGTTTATAGCAAAAAAGTATGTATGGTTCGCAGAGAAAGGGTTTAAGATTTTTTACTGTATTGGTGAACCGTTGGAGGTTAGAGAGTCTGGAGATAAAGCGGTACGTCAATATATTGTAGAGCAGTTAGAAGGTATAGATACATCTTATGAAAATCTGATCTTGGCATATGAGCCTGTTTGGGCAATTGGTACAGGTAAAACGGCAACAACAGAAGTTATAGAGAGTACTCACTCAATGATAAAAGAGATGGTTGACAAACCACTTCTTTATGGAGGGAGTGTAAAACCTCAAAACTTAGCAGAGATACTTACAGTTCCTGGTTGTGATGGTGCATTGATTGGAACAGCAAGCTGGGATATTGAAAGTATGGTCTCAATGCTTGAAATAGCTAAAAATATATAAAAATTAAAAAAAAAGGATCTTTGATGTTGATGAAAGGTAAACGTGGTTTAATTGTAGGAGTTGCAAACAATAAGTCTATTGCATATGGTATTGCCAAAGCATGCCACGAACAAGGTGCAGAACTTGCTTTTACATATTTAAATGATTCACTCAAAAAACGTGTTGAGCCAATTGCAGAAAGTTTTGGTAGTGATATGGTCTATCCTCTTGATGTTAGTAAGCCAGAAGAGTTTACAGCTCTTGCATCAGCTCTTAAAGAGAAGTGGGGAACTTTTGATTTTATAGTACATGCAGTTGCATTTGCTCCAAAAGAGGCTTTAAGCAACCCTTTTGTTGAAACTACAAAAGAGGCATTTGAGATAGCAATGAATATCTCTGTTTACAGTCTCATTGAATTAAGCCGCACAATGCTTCCTATGCTAAATGAGGGTGCTTCTATTTTGACATTAAGTTACCTAGGAGCAGAAAAACAGATTCCTAACTATAATGTTATGGGTGTAGCAAAAGCTGCTTTGGAGAGTAGTGTAAGATATTTGGCGGCAGATCTTGGTCCTAGTAAAGGGATTCGTGTAAATGCAATAAGTGCTGGACCTATTAAAACATTGGCGGCTAGTGGTATTGGTGATTTTCGCTTTATTCTTAAATGGAATGAGGTAAATGCTCCTTTAAGACACAATGTAACAATCGAAGAGGTTGGAAACAGTGCAATGTACCTTCTAAGTCCACTCTCAAGTGGCGTAACTGGGGAGGTTCACTATGTTGACGCTGGTTATAATATTATGGGAATGGCTGCTGTAGATGAAGAGGATGGAAAAGCAGTTCTAAACTGGGATAAGCAGAAATAAGCGTTGCTTAATCCCACTATCCCATATTATAATTTTAGCTTATTTTTTCAATAGCCATTTAAGTTTTTCTTATGTTATAATGACGCCTGCAAGCCAAAGATAAATACCTAAGGAGTGGGAATGAGATTTGCAAAATTGAGCCTTGCGGCGGTAATGGCTATGAGTGTATCTGCTTTTGCAGATATTAAAAATATTAAAGTTAGTGGGGATGCTAAACTTTACTACAGTACAGATGACCAAGGATCATATGATCTTTTTGATAAAAAAAATAGTTTAGGGCAGACAGCACTTGATCTAAGTCTATCAGCTGATCTTGCTTATGGTGTTGTAAGCAAGATTGGCATTACTGCTCTTAGTACTCTTGGATTAGAGAATACTTTAGCTGAAAAAACTTGGTCTGCTAATAATGTAACTTCTGAAGATGATAAAATGACTCAATGGTGGGTAAATGAAGCTTGGATAGCTAAAACTATAGAAAAAACCACCATTAAAGTTGGTCGTCAAGAGCTAAATACACCATTTGCATTTAGTGAAAGATGGAATATTGCAACAAACAGTTTTGATTCTGCAATTCTTTTAAATCAAGATATTCCAAAAACAACTTTAGTAGCCGCTTGGATTGGGCGTGGCAATGGAGCAGGTGAAAGAAGTGTTGTAAATATAGCTACAAATAATGGTTCAAATAGTGATAATTTTAGAACTTATGGTTCTGCTATTGATGATACATTAGCAAGTGGTGCATATGCATTTGGTGCAATTACTACTGCCATTCCAATGACAACAGCTCAAGTTTGGTACTATGATATATCAAAAATTGCTCAGGCTGTATGGGTTCAAGCAGATATTGCTCCTGTGAAAGATCTAACTTTTGGTATTCAATATGCTCTAATCGATCCAACTGGTGCTCTTAGTAATTATGATGAATCATCTGCTTGGGCTG
>CAZGCF010000069.1:0-6384 GCA_964524095.1 uncultured Campylobacterales bacterium
TAACTTATATAACTCTTTTAATCTTGAGTTATTGGTTACCGGATTAAATTTAGATATATCTTTATTATCGATAACACCGTCACCATCAATATCTTCAATAATCAAACCTGCTTTTTGATTTAGAGTATTTTCAAAAGTTGTACTGTTGAAATTATATTTGAGTATATTTGCTACTTTTTCGTAAAGTATTTCACTGACGACTGTTATTTTAAAATTTGATCCAATATCTTTAATATCGACTCCTTTAGCTATGGCTCTTATGATACCATTATTTTCCGTATAGTTTGGATCTTTTACACCATCATCATTTGCATCCCAATCCTCTCCACCGATAACTTTATAAAGATAAAATTTATCTGGAACTAACTCTTTATTATGAAGACTGAATTTACCAATTTCATTGAGAGTATCTCCGCTAGATGTTGTCTCTCTCCATTTAAGTGTTAAACTGCCGTTCTCTTCTATTTCATATATTTCAACTTGAGCATTTGCTAAATTTCCAAGTTGAGCTGTTCCTTGCAATGGAGTCTCTTCAGTGGTGCTTTCTGTGGATGTCTCCTCCGTAACACTTTGTTGTGTATCAGTTTCACCATTACTACAAGCTATTAAAAAAACAATAACTGTAGTAGTTAGTACTAGTTTAAATAGATTAATCATACCTCTCCTTTGATAAGAATTTATAATGTAAAAAGTATTATAAAGAATGGGTGTCAAATTTATGTAAAATTTTATCTTTATAATTGATATAAAAAGTTAATTTTTTGACTGGATATAGAGGTGTAGAGTAAAAATATGATAGAGCTCCTCCAAATTTTTGGAGGAGTTGATAGTTGAGTGGAAGTATTAGGATCTATTTATGTATCGTTACCATACCGCAGTAGTTTTTATCTTTATAAAACTCAATACGGTAACTCTTATGCTCTTTGTCTAAACTATATTTAGGTAGTAACTCTCCCATTTTAATAGTTATATTGTTCTCATTATAGATGCCTGGTTTTGTATATCCAATGACATTTACACGAATACCTTTTTGAGCTTCAACTTTAAAACTCTCTTTTACAGATATTGAACCTGGTATATCTACATTAAGGGGTTTTGAATCAGCTATAATAGTGACAGACTCTAGGCATTTTTTATGAGTTATAGTTTCAGGTCTAAAACGGCTAATGCGTACATTTCCAACCATTAGATCATAAAAAGAGCCACTCTTTTTTATAGCTGTTAGAGGGTGTTTTGCTTTTATGCTATTGTTACTTCTCTTCATTGGAACAAAGTTCAATCTTTTACGCAGATGATCTAGATCTAAAGGGGTAAGATCGTTTAATACCGCAGTATAGTAAGTTGTCAATATCTTCTTGGTGGTTTGTAGGTTTAGATCAAAGTCTCTTACATACTCTATATTCATAAACTTCATAAACTCCTCTATGGCTCTTAGTTGGTAATATACCTTTTCATAAGTCTTTTCAAGGTTTTTGCTGGTCTCTATTGCCATAGCTGGTTTACCGTGTGTGATGGCAAAGTATGTTAATGAGAGTCTCATCTGCTCATCTTTAAACTTTGTTTTTGTATTTTTTACATTAAATGAGTGGTGATTTTTGACAAGATCTCTATTTAGGTTTTTAGTGATCTTTTTAGCAATGGCATCTAAATTGCTATATTTTTTTGACTCTATACACTTTTGATCAATGATGCAAGCTTGTCCCCATGCACTTGGGTTAAAAATAGCATTTTGCCACTCTTTTCTATAGAATCCATGTCCATCATGTAGGTTTAAGATAAAATCTACTTCCGGTTGCAATATAATCGATTTTATATCTTTAATAATTTGGTAATCGGGATCGTTTTTGCTTATATGAGCAAATTTACGATTCATATCGCCATAGATTCCTCTTTTATTGCGTATGATGCTATCAAAGTTTAGATTTGGTACAACAATGAGTTGACCTTTTTTTATTTTGTAGTGCAGAGTCAAAATAGCCGCTGAAAAATAGCCTCCAGGCTCATTACCATGTATGCCACCTATAACTAGCAGAGTACTTCCTGGTGTTTCACCTTTTAGTGTATGTGTAGTAAAATGGAGCTTTGCTGAAAAAAGTTGACTAAAGAGTATTAAAGAGATAAAGATAATCCGGATCAAAGCTCTCTCCAGATTTCAAATTTATCTCCTTCTTGTAGAATGTATAGAAGCTTAGTTCCATTAAATTTGTAGCTATTTGAGATATACCTCTCTTTCATATTTACACGCCATATCTTTTTACCTAGAGTGTTTGGGTATGGAGTTAATTGAATATCATAAAAGAGTATCTCTTTTTTTTGCTGTTTTGAAAAGATATATGTTTTGTGCCTTTTAAAGCTTTCAAAATCTCCTATACTGCTTATTAGGTTAGTGCTGTAGTGAGCTAAATACTCATTTAATCTATTATATTTCCAATCATATCTCCAACTATATATGAATGATAGTAAATTTATTACATCACTATTGGAGACTTGAGGCATTATATCTTGTGTTATCATAAGCAAAGAGTTTTTATAGTCAGGAAGATTCTTTTCTAAAGATAGAAGCTCTCTATTTGGTGAGGCTATACACCCTTTTGTTGAGTTTTTGTCTGGACAGTTAGGAGGAAAGCCGTGTAACCATATGCCGTTACCATTTTTTCCTAAAGTTTTATCTAGAGGGTTAGGGTAGTTGGTAACAAAGACTAAAGGTCCATAAAATGGATCAACATCTAACTTTTTTTCAAGAATTCTATATATTCCAACAGGAGTTTTAAGATCACCTTGGCGCTGTTTATTACCATTACGTCTTCCAATGACAATAGGAATTTTTAATTTAACGCTATAGTTTTTTCCATCAAAGTGGTATAGAGTTAATCTTTTGTTACTCTTTTTACAAGCTACAATATCTAAAGGCTTTTCATACCATCCAAATGTTACATTTGTATCGCCAACTTTCTCTCTCCAAAACTCTTTTGTTGTAAGAGTTTGATCTAGTCTCTTCTCTAAAGTATCGATACCTTTTTGACGATAAAAGTCAGCTAATGGATAGAAGTTACTATCCATAGCTGAGATATAAACATATAAAGTCAGAAATAGAATTAGAGCACGCATTTTGCAATACTACTGTTTTGTAATGGAGTGAACTAGATCTACAAAGTATTTGGCATTTTCAACTGGTACATCAGGTAATATTCCATGCCCCAAATTGAATATATGCCCTTGGTTTTGCATTATCTCATAAAGTGCTGTTACACACTCTTTTGTAGCCTCTTTGCTATATAGACGACAAGGCTCCATATTTCCTTGAAGTACATATCTGCTTCCTAATTTCTCTTTAGCTAGGGCCATAGGAGTTCCCCAATCAACGCCAAATACATCAAAGTCGCCATCAATATCGTCAAGAAAGGCACCTATACCTTTAGGGAACATAATAATTGGAATATGAGGATATTTCTTTTTAATGTAAGAAGCAATCTCTTTCATATAATTCCAGCTAAATTCAAAATATTTAGGTTTTTCAAGTGCAGAAGCCCAACTATCAAAGATTTGAACAGCATTTACACCAGCCTCTATCTGCTTTTCTAAGTATAGTTTTACAACTTCTGTTACTTCACGAAGTAGGCTATGAACAAGTTCAGGTTGAGTATAGATAAGCTTTTTAACTATGTTGTATGTCTTTGTTCCGCGACCCTCAATCATATATGTAATAAGTGTCCATGGTGCACCTGTAAAACCTATAAGAGCTTTATCATCAGCAAGACGTTCTCTTATAATTTTGATTGTATCATAGACATAGGTCAATCTTTCTTCAGCATTAGGCTGAAGTCTCTTAAGGTCATCAGCTGTTCTTATTGGATCGCTAAATACAGGACCTTCACCTTTTTGAAATGTTAAATCCATTCCCATCTCTAAAGGAACTACCAAAATATCGCTAAATAGAATTGCGGCATCTACACCAACTATATCAATAGGTTGTAAAGTAACTTCTGCCGCCATTTCAGGATTTTTACATAGAGTTAAAAAATCACCTGCTTTTTGGCGAACAGCCATATATTCAGGCAGGTATCGTCCTGCCTGGCGCATCATCCATACTGGAGTGTAAGGAGTTGGTTTATTAAAACAAGCATCTACAAAAATCATTAATGGTCACCACCTTTATGTAAGAAATATAGGCCTAAAGCCAATGCTAAGATTGCACCTGCAAAGTAGAGCATCTCCAAAGGAGAGCTGTAGTGTGTATAGAGTGCTTTTTTAAAAAAGCTGACAACTAAAACCATGACTATTACTTTTGCCAGCTTATCTTTTAGCTGATCTAGAGAGTGTATCTCAAGAATTTTTGATCCTTCTGTTCTTTTTGCTGGATCGATTTCAGATATGAAAAGCTCATATACTCCGAAACTAAATATAAGCATAACAATAGCCATAAGATAAAGATCAACAGCCCCTATGATTACTCCAACTAACTCTTCATGAAAGTGTTCAGGGTGTTGGTGTTGAAAGTAAATTTCAAATGTTTTGACAACCATGCTCCATATATCTGTACTAGCTACTATAAATAGGATAATAGAGCCAAGCATTGAAAATACAACAGCTAGAATGACAAATAGCCGTCCATTCCAGAGAGTAGATTCAAACAGTTTTTCTAATAGGTGCATTATTCAGACTCCATCTCTACCCATTTTTGAGCAATTCGTACAGCGTTTGTTGCCGCTCCTACTCTGAGGTTATCTGCTACAACAAACATATGTAATACATTTGAGCGATAAATATCGTTTCTAATACGTCCTACAAAAGTTTCATTTTTATCAACACAAATAGTAGGCATTGGATAAAGACTATTTTTAGGATCATCCACTACCACAATATTTTCACCTTTTGAAAGCACTTCGCGAGCTCTGTTGGCATCAACATCACGTTTGCACGTAACAGTAATACTCTCAGCATGACCTCTTAAGGTTGGTATTCTAACACAAGTTGCTGATACCTCTATAGTGTCATGCATGATCTTATTGGTTTCATTAACCATCTTCATCTCTTCTTTTGTAAAACCATTATCCATAAAAACATCTATTTGAGGAATTGCATTTAGTGCTATTTGGTGAGGAAAACGCTCTTTTTTTGCATCTTCTAGTTTGAATGCAAAGAATGCTTGCATCTGATTGACAAGTTCTTCCATTGCACTCTTTCCTGCACCAGATACAGCTTGATATGTACTGACATCTATACGCACAATCCCATACTCATCTTGTAGTGGTTTAAGTGCCTGAACCATCTGTATAGTTGAACAGTTTGGATTTGCAATAATCCCTTTTTCTCTCCAACGTGCTATATCTTGAGGGTTTACTTCAGGCACTACAAGAGGAACATCTGGATCCATCCTAAAATGGCTTGTATTATCTACTACTACAGCACCAGCCTCTACGGCAAATGGTGCATATTTAGCCGATACTGAACCACCTGCGCTAAAGAGAGCAATCTCTACATCCTCTTCTTCAAAAACATTTTCAGTAAGCTCTTTGACTACTACCTCTTCACCTTTGTACTCTATAGTACCGCCGGCACTTCTTGCACTTGCAAGAGGAACAAGTTTTGCAATTGGGAAGTTAACCTCTTCAAGGACTCTTAACATCTCTTCCCCAACTGCACCAGTAGCACCCACAACTGCAACATTAAATTTTCTCATATCAAACCTCGACTTTAAAAAAATTAGAAAAATTATATCGAAAGATTTTTAAAGTTTATGTTACAATTTAATAATATTATCTTTTTTAGCTATAAGGAGATTTAAAAGTGAGAATATATATTTTCTTACTAATTTTTTTAATTATTATAGGTTGTGGTGTAGAGATTAAAGATGTAAGTGAAAATGTTGATCTGCCAGTCCCTACAAAATGTGTCAATATTTTTACATTAGCTCCAGTAAATGATGCTTTAGTTACAGATGCTAATAACCAAGTAGCAAAATTTGATATCAATAGTGGTTACTGTTTTGACAATGATATAGTTTATCCTGTAACTGCAAAAGCGACTAGTGAGACTTATGTTGATATTGATTATGATGGTGTTAAAACGGCTGTTGACTTGAAGCCAAATAGTTTATTGGAGAGTGGTATAAAAAGCTTTTGTTCAAATATTAACTTTTTATCATCGCTATATTATTCTTCTTATTTAGATAGTAATATATCAGTTGATAATTTTACAAATAGTGTAAAAAGTGGATTTAATATTGATATATGTCAAGATCCTAGAGAGAATGAAGATAATGCCAAAGTTCTATTTGGAGCATATAACTATATAGCAGATAATGAAAAAATGTTTGAAAAGATTGAAGATATAGAGGAGGAGGTATATAGAGTTAATAGTTTTTTTAATTCTTACTTAATCTCT
>CAZGCF010000070.1:0-6374 GCA_964524095.1 uncultured Campylobacterales bacterium
ATCTCGTACTCGCTGTTCAGGATGTTGATTAAGATGCTTGTTATACATAATAATCCTAATTTTTAAAGAAAATCTATTCTATCAAAAAATAATTTAATTTATACATTAATCAAAAAATAATTTTTATAAATATTTAAAAAACAAACACCTTAATCTATTACTCTTACTAACTATTCAAAACAATAATCTTTTCTACCCAACAATTAAACCGTTTTGCTCTTTTTCTCATTACCTCTATACCAATATCTGAAGCTATTCCTTCTCCGTGAAATACTTTGTCATAATACTCTCCAACTTCTTCAAAAAGCTCTTCCAATCTTTTTGATGGTGCTGTTTCAGGGGAATCATTGATCTTTTCAATATCATCTTGAAAAGTTTGTATGATCTCATTCATCTTCTCTGTTATGGAGTTATCTCCAAAATAGTCTGTATAGTATTCAGGTTGACTAAAAAGAAGAGTTTCAAACTCATGTTTTTGTATATAAGGAATAAACTTTGAGTTATTAAGACGATCATAAATAATTGTTTCCAACTCATCTACATCATTAGTTGGACGATCTTTAAAACCATAAAAATCATAAAAGGTTGTTACATAATCAAAAGATGGAAGAAGTTTTTTAACCTCATTTTCTATACGATCAAGAGTTATACATCCACCTTTATGTTTACGACCACACCTATCTTTACTGGTTGTTACAATGATAGGTATCATCTCTATATGATAGTTTCTAAAAAAAGGGGTTAAAACTTTTTTACAAAACTCCATCTCGGTTTGTCCCTCGACGGAGATTGCTACTCTAATCATACGATGGTACTCCACCAATAAGATTTTTTTGCCACATATCGCCTACTGTATATTCATCTGTCCACATCTTAAACTCTTCACTATTTAGCCTTTTAAAAGTTGTGGCATTGTTAATAGAATCAACTATAATAATATCTTCAATATCAAAAAAATCTGCAAAAGTAACTGATTGGGTTGAAGCAATAATTTGTGTTCTTTTTGAAGCTATCCTAAAAAGACTTGCCAAAATTTTCAATGCAAAAGGGTGCAGTCCAAGTTCTGGTTCATCAATAAGTATCATTGTTGGCATATTAGGTTGCAAAAGAAGTGTCGTTAAACAGATAAATCGAATCGTACCATCAGAAAGATCATTTGCATCAAAATATAAATCACTCCCCTTATGTTTCCAGCGAAGTTTAATCATCTCATTATTAGCTATATCAGGTTCTAAAATAAAATCATGAAAAAATGGTGCAACACGCTGAACTGTTCTGACTATCTTTTCATAGCTCTTTTCATGATGCTCACGAATATAGTAAAGATATGCAGCAAGATTATGACCATCTACCGCTAATGAGTAGTAATCATCAATACGACAAGGCTGTTTCATTGGTGATGCACGACTTGTATCGTGAAAATGGTAAACTTTCCAATCTTTAAGATACCCTACAATATGCCCTAATGCTGTTTTAGTATGTGCTTTATGAGGAAGTTTAGACTCTTTTCCTCCTACATTAGATAGATCGTAATGTTTAGTACCACCACTATATCCTATCTCATCAGCATAAAAAGAGCCAAACTCTTTTTTAAAGATCAACCCATCTTGATCATCGGGTATTAAAATAGCTTCATAGCCGTTAGGAGAGAAAAGAAGAGAAATATTGATCTCTTGAGTCACTTTTTTACCAAAGTGTAATATCTTGTTGGCTCCACCCGTCTGCGCTACAAAAAGCTCCAACTCTTTTTCAACAAGCTTACGCATAAAGTTAAAAAAGCCAATAAAGTTACTTTTTCCAACACCATTTGCACCAATAAGAATGTTAATATCATTAAACTTCAGATCAATCGATCTAATCGACTTATACCCAACCAATCTCATACGATCCAATTTTCCTAACCCATTCACTTCACACCTTGTTTTTTATGAAAATCAAAAATAATTTAATTATAACTTATCTTTTCCCATCTCACCAACTAACATATTCATAATGTACCACTTTTTAAAACATTCTAAAATCCTAAAAAATCAAATAGTTTCAATCTTTGGAAACTTTATAATCCAATAAAGCTAAAAAGTGCAATAGAATTGTATAATTCTCTCTTGATATCCACAACAATATTTAATCTTAAAGAGAGGAGGAGGTAGCTTATGCCTATATGATGCTACTAATCATTAAATAGGTATAGAGTTTCGAAAAAATATTGATGAAAAAATATAGCAAAATAATATTAATAAAAGTGCTAATAGTCACTCTCTTTTTAACTTTAACAGCCTATGCAAAACCACCACACGGCTTATATGACAATAGAGCTTCAGATGCAGAGCTTATTAAAAAACATATCCCCTTTGGAATTGATATGTCAAAAGCTCTACTTAAATGCGATAAAAAGCTAATTAATAGAGCATATATCTCTTACTATAGCTACCAAACTAACACTCCGCTATGGAGTAGTTACACTGTAACAGAAAAAGAGGCGTCAGGTAGAAGTAAGAGATATAGAAGCTTTCTTTACGATAAACGCGTACCCAAAAAACATAGAATAAAGAGCTCTGACTACTCTAAAAGTGGATATGACCGTGGCCACCTTTTTCCTAACGCATTAGCAGATGGAGGAAGCATTGTAAGACAGGCTCAAGCCTTTTTAATGACAAATATTGCACCACAGCATCCAAAACTAAACAGAGTTGGCTGGAAATATTTAGAGAGTGCGGTTAGAAAGTGGTTAAAACGTCATAAAACTCTAAATATAATAACCGGTGTATGGTTCAATAAGAGTCCAATCTACATTGGAAAACGAAAACAACAGAAGATTGCAGTACCCGCATACTGGTATAAAATTATTTATGATCCAAAAGAGAAGAAAGCAATAGCATTTTGGATGCCAAATAGTCCTGTAAATAAAAGAGAGTGGTTTAAGTATAGAACATCTATTGATGATATTGAAGCAAAAACAAAAATAGACTTCTTCTATAATCTTCCTGACGATATTGAAAATAGAATGGAGAGTGACTCTACGGGAAGATTCTAATGAAACCGCTAAATTCCAAAATTATGAATAACCGTACTCTATAAGACAATTTATTTCCATTGAAGTAATGACCAACTCTTGTCATAGGTACTTACAATCTCCACAAAATCTTTTACCTTCTTTTTGAACTATCCGGAATTTCCGGATAGTTGAATCTTTTTCTAACTCACCTTCTGTGTAAATATTTTTTATATGTTCATTAATAGTTTTTACACTTTTATCAAAAAGCTCTGCCATCTGCTTTTGACTCAACCAAACAGTCTCTTTTTCAACAGTAGTCTCTAAAACTAAACTTCCATCTTCATAAATAACAACATCACTCACAACTCCCCCTCCTCCAAAAAGCTAAAATAGCTCTCTTTAGTCAAGATTACGTGATCGATCAATTCAATTCCTATGATTTTACTCACCTCTTTAATGCGTTGAGTAACACGACGATCTTCATTGCTTGGAAAGCATTGACCACTTGGATGGTTGTGGGCTATTATGATACCGGCGGCTCGGTCGGTAATGGCATCGGCAAAGAGTTCACGGGGATGTACAAGACTTTGGTTGAGTGTTCCTACAGTTACAACACGCTTTTCGATGATGTGTGAAGCACCTGTAAGTGTGATAGAGAGAAAATATTCTTGCTTTTTATTGGTATATTCATAGAGTTCACGCCAAACATCTTCGGCGCAGGTTATTTTTACATTCTGTTTAATGAGATAACGACGGCTCAGCTCCACTGCAGAGAGAATCTGCATAGCCTTGGCAGGACCTAAACCACGTATATTCATCAACTTTTCAAGGGTTAGATTTTCAAAATCGTTTTCAAAGAGTTTTACTATATCTTTTGCAAGTGCAATTACATCTCTATCTTTCGTTCCACTGCCAAGCAGTACAGCAAGCAATTCATAATCTTTAAGTGCTTCAACCCCTTTGGCTTTCAGCTTCTCTCTTGGCTTATCTTTTTCATACAGTTCAGTTAAACGCTTCATACCTCATCCGTTTAAAAACCCCATAGACTTCCCATCACTTTCAAAACTTCCACCCTGCTCTTTTTTGATCTCGGCAATGAAATCATCGGTTGTAAATAGCGGCTCATCTTTTACTGCAACACGGTAAGCCGTATTTTTTATGATCAGATTGATCTGTCCGCCTGTTAGGTTAAACTCTGCCAACTTCTCTATATCAAAATCTTTGGCATATGGTGCATTTTCAGGCAATAGCTTCTTCCAAAGCTCCACTCTCTGTTCACGGTTTGGCTTCTTAAAGGCGATCTTATAGTTAAAACGGCGTGAAAATGCTGTATCAAGATTTTCAAGCAGGTTGGTTGTAGCGATCAAAATTCCTTCAAACTGCTCGATCTGCTCTAAAAATATATTTTGCATCTGGTTGTGCATCTTGTCAGCAGAGCTTCCGTGTCCAGTACTTCGACTGCTTAAAAACTGGTCAGCTTCATTAAGAAGTAGTACCGGTTCACTTTTAGACTTCCCTGCCAACTCTTTGAAGGTGTCAAAAATTTTGCGTACATTCTTTTCACTCTCTCCAACATACATAGAAAGAATCTTTGAGCAGTCAAAACTAAGCACCTGCTTTTTCAAAGATTTGGCAAGTGAAAGCGCTGTCATCGTCTTACCAGTACCTGGAGGACCATAAAAAATTATACGTGCATCTATAGATTTGGTTTTACTCTTTATACCCCACGCTTTTAGACGCTGTGCTACACGTTTATCCATCTGCCGTAATAATCTATCAAGTATTTCACGTGTTTGTGGATGCAAAACAACATCATCAAGCGTTGTTTTAGGATCAATCAGTTCAAAAATCTCTTGATCTTTAACCAACATATCTAGCTTAAGTTTTGTAGTCTTTTTCTTCTTTTGAGGGTGGATGATATTGTGCAAAATCTCTTCATTTATAAAAAAGGATCGAGTAATCCCTCCAAATGGATTTAACATCTCATCATAGTCAATAATGTCATCTGAAATAAGCTTTGCACCCTCTTCAAGTAGAGCACGATTTTTAAAACGATCATACTCATCAAAGCTGATCAGATCAATCAATGTATTCATATCACGCAGATTTCCATCTCCGCCTGCATATTCTTCTTTAAGCAGAGCCAAAAATATTAACTGCTCTTTTGGCTCAAGCCCCTTCTCTTTAAAAAACTCTTCTATGACAATCGGCTCTTTTGTAACAGCAACCCGCTCTTCGATCCGCTTTTCCAAAAGCCTCAGTTTATTTTGCAGACGACTCACGCTTGGACTTGCGGCATTGAAATTATGACGCGCTGAACCCATTTTTGTATAAAGGTCGATCCGCAAAAACTGATCTTGCAAATACTCAAGATGATCAGTATATGGTGTAACTTCAGGCAGTACCAGATCAAGATTTCCATTTTCAAGCAGTTTTAAAAACGAGACACTAAGACTTACACTTGTATGTAAAAGCTCCAGTGATGAAAGCTCACCAAGCTTTATGGCATGAAAACTGTTTTGCATCAGCCATCCCAGCTCAAATAGATTTTTAATCTTATCCAAATGCAAAACATAACCATAAGCCTCATCTCCATAAAGCTCCATTAAAAGATCAATAACACCCACCTCTTCACTTCCCTCTATGTAACGGCGTGTCATCGATCTCAATATCTTTGCCTCATCTTCCGTACACTTTAGATGCTCATATATCTCTGTTTTAGTTACATCCTCTTTTTGTAAAAATTCGATCAAGTATTTCATGGTATCCTTAATTATAAAAAATTTATGGTACATTATAGCGAAGAATTTTCAATCAAATTAATTGCTCCACTCATCACTTATTCGCTCTGCTTGTTTTAAGACTGTTTCATAAGTTCAATTGCTATTTTTTTAAACGTCTCATCTTCAAGCTCCCTAACTACTGATTAGTTAAGTGCTAATGTTTCATAAAAGGATATCTCATCATTCAATCCTAAACCTATCTCTTTTTTTTGAAGTATATGCTTGTTTAGGGCTATTTGGACTTGAAAAATATGGAAATAGAAGTTTTTTAGCTACAAGTTCGGAGATATAATCTTTTATTGTATCTTTATTTCTATGTAAAAGATTAGATAAAAGCTCTGGCGAAAAGTAACCATATTTACATATTTGAATGATTATTGTTTGCATAACTTCTTTTTTAACTCTTTGTTTGTTTGATATAGGGGATATTATTTTTTCTATCTCTTGTAAAATATCAGATGGGATCTCCTCTCTTTTATAAAGTCTAACACCCCAAGTAGTATCTGTAATACCCTTAGTAGCATCTGTAATACCCTTAGTAGCATCTGTAATACCCTTAGTAACTAATTTATATGTTGTCCCTTTACCAACCCCAT
>CAZGCF010000071.1:0-6331 GCA_964524095.1 uncultured Campylobacterales bacterium
AAAATAATAGCCCAAAAGAGTATTTTGAAAGGTTAAATATGACAAAAATTGTTAAAACAGATGAAGAGTGGAGTGAGTTGCTAACACCTTATCAGTTCAAAGTGTGTCGTTTAAAAGGAACTGAACCAGCATTTAGCGGTGAATATTACAATCATAAAGGTGATGGCATATATAGATGTGTATGTTGTGGTGAGCCTCTATTTGATTCAAAAGATAAGTTTGACTCAGGAACCGGGTGGCCAAGCTTCACACGTCCAATCTCACCTGAAGCAGTAGAAGAGCATGAAGATAGAAGTTATAGCATGATTAGAACAGAGATCACTTGTGCAAAGTGTGATGCACATTTAGGGCATCTATTTGATGATGGACCGGCACCTACCGGTCTTAGATACTGCATTAACTCAATATGTTTAAAATTTGAAGATCGCAATAGATGCAAATAGTCTATCTCTTTATAGCCCTGCTTATCAAAAAAGCCAGGGCTAAAATAATAGAAACTCCAATTAATGGCATTATCCAAGGGTTCTCTTTAGCTTTATCAAGAATAGAGAGTACAGTTTTACCACCCAAATAGCTAGATAGACCTACGACAAGTGCCCAAACTACAGCAGCTGCAAAATTGTAGATCGCAAACTTCATTGCATCATATCTTGTTAAACCTATCGCTATTGGAACCAATGTCTTTACACCATATATATATTTTTGTAAAAATATAACCCAAGTTCCATACCTTTTCATCAACAGATGAGAATAGGCAAGTTTTCTTCTATGCTTTTTAAGATAATCCATCATCTGACCTCTATTTGAACGAGTAAAGAGCAGAAGTGCCTGATCACCTATAAAATTTCCAATTAATGCTACTGCAATACTTATAGAAAGATCCATCTTTCCCATTGATGAGAGAACCCCTGCAGCGGCTAATGCGAAAAAACCACCACCCAATGAATAGAAAAATAGAATAATATATCCATATGCTATTAGATTATTTAATATCTCATTCATACTAAAAACTTTTTAATTTCTCATAGCAATTTGACATTACAGGAACATCAATATTATGCTCCTTTGCCTTTTTTACAATATATCCACTCAACTGTTCTAACTCTGTCTCTCTTCCTGCTTTAAAATCGAGCCACATAGAAGTTGGTGAACTGTAAGGTACCTTTTTAACTTGGCTAATAACATTTTCAATATCTTTAAAATTGAGTTCTGCACCTTCAGCCCGACCTACAGCTAAGATCTCATGCAAAATTGCATCTAATTTGTCAGAATGTTTTTCAACAATAGCCCCCATAGGCTCATCATAATAGCTTGTCAATGTTGCCATTGCCGATATAAGAAGATACTTCTTCCATACATCAGTTGTAATTGAATTACTTAACTTTACCTTTATTCCACTATTTTGTAGTGCTTCACCAAGCTTCTGTACTGACTTAGAGATCTCACCATCTTCACCAATGACAACAAATGCACCTTTCCCTTTTACGGTTACTACTCCTGGCTCTTTAATGTGTGATACTATGTAAATAGCACCATTTGCAACACTATTATTACCAAAGTAGTGTTTTAAAACTTTTGCATTTCCTACACCATTTCCTAAAGGCACTAAAAGAGTATCTTTTGAGACAACAGGAGAGACTAGCTCAAGAGCTGACTCAAGATCGTAACCTTTTGTACAAAAGAGTACTACATCAGCTTCAACTTTGAAATCTGCAGGATCATCAGAAACCATCTTTGGTTTACTGCAGATCGATTCTCCATTCAACTCAACACATATACCATTTTTAGATATTGCTTTAAGCTGTTTTCCGCGTGCAACAATATAGACATCTTCACCTAAACGCGACAACATAACGGCAAGAAAACCACCAACTCCACCAGCACCTACTACAACTATCTTCATTAAGAGTTATCCTTCAATAATGGATAGAACTCTTTATCATCAGGATCATAATATTCAACTACACCACTATCTAAATGGTAATACCACCCATGCAGATAGAGTTTACCCTCATCTACTCTCTTTTTAACACTTGGATATGTTAAAAGATTTTGGAGTTGAAAAATAAGAGAAAACTTCTCTGTTGCTTTGAGAAGCTCTTCTCTATTACCATTTGGAACACTCTTTAGTGCCAACTCTTTTGCTGGTTGACCAAGCTCCAACCACTTTATTGTATGGATCATCTCATCTTTATGGGCACTGTGATCTTCATAAAGAGCTTTGCATGCTCCACAATCACTATGACCACAAACAATTATCTCTTCAACTTCCAAATGGTTTACCGCATACTCTATGCCTGATGCAGTTGAGTGAAAGTCATCGTCTGGTTTATAAGGCGGTACAAAGTTTCCAACATTTCTAACTACAAAAAGATCACCTGGTGATGTTGAAGTTATCAAGTTTGGTATTACGCGTGAATCACTACACCCTATAAAAAGTGCCTTTGGATTCTGACCCTTTTCTACCAATTCCAAAAAATCTTTTTCATGCTTTTTAAAATAGACATTCTTGAAAGTCTCAATTCCATTTTGCCAATACTTTTGATCCATAATTTATCTCCTATTGTTAATTTTTATCAATATTTTATCAAGTCTATATTTATAAATCACTTTTTAGCTTTTTTTAATTTAGTAAATAAAATTATTGCTTCTCTAAAATATAAATATCTTCATCGATTACTTCAGCCTCAACATCATTTAGATCTAAATCTTGATAATCTATCTTTGAATCTTTCAAAGATTTAGTAGTACGCGCACCTAATCTTTTGAGATTTTCAGTTCTGCTTAATATGTTTCCTTTTCCCTCTGAGAGTTGTCCAAGTGCTTTAGAGTAAGTCCTTGAGACTGTATCTATCTGATTTCCAAGAGTCTTAAAGGTATTTGTAAAACTTGCTATTTTGTCATAAAGTTTTCCAGCCTCTTCAAACAGTTTTACCGCTTGAGTATTTGACTCTACACTTTGCCAATAGAGATAGACTGTTCTTAGCGTCACAATGAGTGTTGAAGGGTTTACAATGACAATGTTTTTCTCAAGTGCATACTCATAAAGTGATGGATTTGCTTGCATTGCTACCGAAAAAGCCCCTTCAATCGGTACAAACATAAAAACATACTGAAGCGTACCGCTTTTGTAGTGAGCATAATCTTTTCCTGAAAGAGTATCGATATGATTTTTAAAATCGCTTGCAAGAAGTTTTGCATACTTTTCTCGCTCTTCATCGAGTTCAGCGCGTACAAAGCTATCGTAGTTATTAAGAGAGACTTTTGAGTCAATTATAATACTCTTATTTCCCGGTAACTTAACAATAACATCAGGACGCTTTCTCTTTCCACTCTCATCTTGAAAACTCTCCTGCGTCTCATAGTGTTGACCTTTTAAGAGTCCAGATGTTTCAAGAATAGTCTCAAGAACCAGTTCACCCCAACGTCCCTGCATCTGCTTTTTACCTTTTAAAGCATTTGCAAGATTCTTTGCCTCTTCACTTATATTCATACCAGCTTTTACAATCTGTTCAATCTCTTTAGAAAGCTCTGCAAACTTTTTTGTACTATACTCTTGCGACTCTTCAACCCTCTTTCTAAAGTTTTCAATATTCTCTTTTAGAGGTTTTAGCACTCCATCCAAATTTTTGATTGAAGTTTCATCAAGTTTTTTCAATTTCTCTTCAATATGTTGTCTCATTATCTTATCGAGACTCTCTTCTAATCTCTTACTTTGCTCTTCAAATTCTGTTTTTAATCTCTCATTACTCTCTTTTTGCGCCTCTAGTTGCGCTTGCATAGATGCAATTTGTTGCACATATTTTTTTGCCTCTTCAAACTTCTCTTTTGTTAACTCTTCTATAATACCCTCTTTCTCAACTATCATTTTATTCAACTCATCTTTTTCATTTTCAAGTTTTTTTATATACTCTTTTAAAAAAATATTCTCTTCATTATTAACTCCTCTATTTGACCTCTTCATTATTAAAAGAGCAACTGTTACACTTACTAAAACCGATATAATTAATGCATATAATATAAAATCCATAGCTTCACCTCTTTTCTACTGATATTTCACCATCATATTTTACTCTATAATTAGTGAACTACCAAATTGATCTTGCGCTATGCACTCTATTTGAAAAAAAGCATAACGTAAATTGTACTTATGAGTTGAATGTGGGAGGGGTCCTGCCAATTTGAGGCGGGGAGCAGGTGGCAACTACTTACTCCCCTAACCCTACTTAAAGACCGCTAAAAGTATGTAAAGCAGTGCAATAAGAAGGTAAATGGTTTGGTGAATGTCGTGCATAATCGCACCTTTAGCGAGAATACCACTCCCGCAACCCAACTTTTGCCTTAAAAAAAGCATAAAAAAAGCCCAGTCCAAAGACTGAGCTTAAAGCAGGGAGTGCCACTCTCCCTTAATCCACGACATTCACCATCAACAAAATGTTATAACAACTTTGATTAAAGGGATTTGAAATGACACGTGTAGAATCTCTAAAAATTAAGAACAATATTTGAAAGAGAGGAGCTAATAGATGGAAAATTTGAGGCTACTAGGTAAACGAACTATTAGACAGTATCTATAATGAGCACGATAAACACATAGATTAAAGAGAAAGCAAAACCAAATCGAAAAGCTTAAATTTGAACTTGCACAATGCAAAAAGGAGTTGAATAGAATTGTAATTGATTGAAATTGCACTTATATGTCAAATAGTTAGTAGTATTAATCAGATTTTACAAAGCTTAAAGTAGCAATTTTATGGAGTTTGTAAATATATAGATGGTGCGTCGGGCGAGACTTGAACTCGCACGGGCGATGCCCACTGCCCCCTCAAGACAGCGTGTCTACCGATTCCACCACCGACGCATAATGTTATGTAGTAAGTTGTTTAGAGGTCGGAATTCTAGCAAAAAAAAAGGTCCAAGTCAAGAGACTCGGACCAAATTTAAAAATTTTGCAAATTATCCTAAGAATGGGTTTGCATAAAGAGCGATCAAAGCAATAACAAGTGTATAGATAACTTGAGCTTCGATCATCGCAAGTGCGATAAACATTGTAGTCATAAGCTTACCGCCAAGACCTGGGTTACGAGCTGTACCAGCAATTGTAGCTGCTGCAGTGTTACCCATACCAATAGCACCACCAAGTGCCGCAAGACCAAGACCAACACCAGCTGCAACAACGCTGTAAGCTTGGATCATAGACTCACCTTCACCTGCAAATGCAAACCCTGCAAATGCCATCATCAAAAGAAAAAACTTTTTCATAAAAAGCTCCTAATTAAAATATTGCAAAGTCCGTTCGGCTTGCGTATCCCTACTTATCACTTTGCAGGCGAATTTTATCCAAAGTTTTGTAAAACTATGTTTAATCCAAAGGCTTGGCAAGCGCCAACTCTATCTTATGACCCTTTTGCGATTTTACTACAACTTCAACTTCCTGACCTTCACTCAACAGATCACTTGGATGATCTATGCGTCCTCTTGAAATTTTAGAGATATGCAACAGACCGTCAATATCTCCAGGCAACTCAATAAATGCCCCAAAATCAACCAGTTTTTTTACTTTTCCAACAATAGGTTTATCAAGCTCAAATTGTGGAATCTCTTTTTTTGCTCCACCATTTTGAACTATACCTTTAATATGATCGCAAGCAGCCTTTACTTTTGCCTTGCTTGGACCTGAAACTTTAACCTCTCCCTCTTTTTTATCAAGATCTATGCTTACTTCAAACATTTCAATAATTTCACGAATTGTCTTTCCTGCCTGACCAATGATATCTACTATTTTATGTGGCTCTACACGGAAAATTTCCGTACTTGGTAAGATGGATTCATTAACCTCAATCTTGGCAGCTGCTTTTTCCATAATTTCAAGAATATGCAATCTTGCCTCACGAGCCTGCTCAAGAGCCTCTCTTAAAAGAGCCAAACTGATACCGCCAAGTTTAATGTCCATTTGAAGAGCTGTAATACCATCTTTACTACCGGCAACTTTAAAGTCCATATCGCCATCATGATCTTCCAATCCCATAATATCTGTCAAAATGGCATATTTATCACCCTCTGTAACAAGCCCCATAGCAACTCCAGCTATCAGCTTTTGAACCGGTACATCAGCCGCTTTGAGAGCCAATGAGCCACCACAAACAGTTGCCATAGAAGATGATCCGTTAGACTCCAAAATTTCTGAGACTAAGCGAACAATTGCATCCAACTCTGTTCTATCAAGGCTTGGCTCAATTGCACGTTTTGCAAGGTTTCCGTGTCCTAATTCACGACGACCTGGAGGTCCTATACGAGAAGCTTCCCCAACGCTAAATCCAGGAAAGTTATA
>CAZGCF010000072.1:0-6326 GCA_964524095.1 uncultured Campylobacterales bacterium
CATAGTAATGCCTTGTTTTCATATTTATGCCAATTATATATGAAAATAATATTTTTGTCAAAGTAGAGAAATAAAGTAGAACAAAATAGGCGATTAGCTCCAAAATACTAAAATGCCTCTTTTAATACCGCGATAGTAGTTGAAATAGATTCTTTATGAATAATCAAAGTCTATTTTCTTAAATATATTTAGTTTATAATATGCATAAAGAATAAGATGGAAGTTTTTCTGAAGTTTGTGGTTTAGATAGATTGAAGATAAAAAAATGAGTAAATTAGAGTTATTAAAAATTTCTGGCATTATAGATTCAAACAATACAACAACAAAAGAATCTTTAAGAGATGAAAGATTAGCAAAATATGAATAGCCTCTTTTTAGATACAAATTTCTTTTTAGATATTTTAGACAAATCAAGACAGAGGCACTCACAAGCAAATAATATACTCATAAAATTATTAGAAAATAGCGTAAGTTTATATTCTAGTTCTGATATTATTAGCACAATCTCATACTTTTTACAAAAAAGATTGAGTATAAAAGATACTGTATTAAATATTGGCTATATAGTAAAGAGTGTTCAAGTTTTATCATCAACCAATCAAGATTTTTTAGAGCTAAATAGATTGATTTTAAAAAATTACACAGATAGTAAAATTGATTATGAAGATTGCATGCAACTATTTTTGGCAAATAAATATAAAATAGATGCTATTTTAACAAGTGATAAGAGATTTTGCGAAGGTTTTATTAAGTTATTTAACGTAAGATTACTATCTTTAGATGATATTGCAATTTTGAAACTAAAATAGGACATAAAGAGTGTTAAATATACCCTACCTACTTTCCAAACAGGCTCTCAAGCTCTTCATCACTCATCTTGCCTATCCAACTTTCACCTACACTTACGCTAAGGTTTTGAAGTTCCTCTTTTGCTTTGATCATCTTGTCAATCTTCTCTTCAAAACTGTTTTGAGTAATGAACCTGAAAACATTGACGTTTTTCGTCTGCCCTATCCTAAATGCTCTGTCGGTTGCTTGGTTTTCAACAGCTGGATTGAACCACAGATCGTAATGAATGACATTGTTGGCACTTGTTAAGTTAAGCCCAACTCCACCTGCCTTTAAAGAGAGTATAAAAATCTTCTTTTCCTTATCGTTGTTAAAGCTCTCTACCAATTCATCTCTTTTTGACTTGCTTAAACTTCCCTTCAAATACAGTGGCTCTAAAAGTAACTCTCTTTTTATAATCTCTTCTAAAATATCTCCCATTTGGGTATATTGGGTAAAGATGAGTACCTTTTCATCTCTCTCTATTATTGTCTCTAAAAGTTCAAGTAGAAGTTTCGATTTGCCTGAAAGTTTGTAGTCAAGATCATAAGAGTTATCAAAGTTTTTTGGATGGTTACAAATCTGTTTAAGCGATATGAGCAGTTTAAAGATGAGTCCGCTTCTATCTTTTGAGTCACTCTTTTTAATATTGTCCATCATCTCTTCAAGAAAACTTCCATACAGAGCTGCCTGCTCTTTCTCCATTGTAATATATTGATCAATAACTATCTTTTGAGGTAGATCATTTATGATTGATTTATCTGTCTTTAAACGTCTTAGCATAAATGGAGCTGTAATATTCTTTAGACGCTTTGCAACCTCTTGGTTTTTATTTATCTCTATCTCTTTGGCATACTCTTTTTGAAAATCTTTTAGACTCTTTAGGTATCTTGGAATAGCAAAATCGAAAATACTCCAAAGCTCACTCAAATTATTTTCAACAGGAGTTCCGCTAAGTGCAAGCTTATAACGAGCCTTAATAGCTTTTACACTTTGTGCAGTTGATGTCAAAGGATTTTTTATATTTTGCGCCTCATCTATGACTATCATACCAAACTTCTTCTGCTTAAACTTCTCTAAATCCCTTCTTAAAATCTGATATGAAGTCAAAATAATGTCACTATCTTTAAACTCCCTACCCTTGCCATAATATGTCGAATAGCTTAGAGTTGGTGCAAACTTCTCAATCTCTTTTGACCAGTTGTTTAACAAAGTTGTAGGTACTACAACCAAAACAGGTTTTTTAACCAACTTCTCTTGCTTTAAAAAAAGTATAACCGCTATTGCCTGAAGTGTCTTACCAAGCCCCATATCATCGGCTAAGATAACTCCAAAACCATTTAAAAGATTATTGACAGCCCACAAAAATCCACTTTTTTGATACTCTCTTAAAGTCGCTCTTACAGATGGTAGAGGATACTCTTTGAGTTTGAAAATATCATCTATGTAAACTTTTAGAGTCTTATCTAACTCCAAATCATCATTGAAGTTAAGATGCAACAGATCAAACTTGCTCAACTTTTTATGTTTTTGCATCTGTTTAAAGATGGAATCAACCTCTTTAGGATCGAGATAGATAAACTGCTCTTTAAATTTAACAAGCCTTTTGCCACTCTTTAAAAGCTCTTCAAACTCCTCTTTTGAAACCTCTTTATCACCAATTGCAAGGAAAAAGTCATACTCTAAAAGTTTATCAAGGCTCAAAAAGGTGGTTAAGTTTTGAGACTTCACTGTTGCTCTGATCTTTAGTTTTGGACGCAGAAGCTTTTGCAACTCTTTTGGAATAACCACGCCAATTCCAAGATCTTGTATGATCTCTTTCTGCTCCAAAATAAACTTTTCAAGCCTATCAAAATCTAAAATAACCTCTTTTTGTTTTGTAAGACTCTCAATTTCAGGAAGTGAAGAGGCAAACTTTACTATAAGTTTATAGATTGAGATCTTTTCATTACCACTGATTTTATGGATATTTGTTTCATTTGCTAAAAACTGCATTGCATAAGCTTGATCTCTCTCTTCTATAACTATGCTAAATCTTATATTGCTATTTAGTAGATCAAAGATACTAAAATATCGATCAAGACTCTTTACGGTATCTTGTATCTCAAAATTTTCTACAATCTTCTTACCTCCAAACAAAAGATCAAAAATAGCCTCATAGATCCTATCACCCTTGCCCTTTTTCATAGGAAAATCTAAAGCTTTTACAACTTCACTTAAAAAAATAGATAGCAGTATCTCATTTGTCAGTTTGCTATCTAACACTTTTTTATCTACTTCTAAAATTTTTGGAGTTATCTTTTGCAACTCTTGTAGCTGTTTTTGTACATTTAGCGGTGAAAGTAGAGGTTTTGCAATGGCTAAATAGTTTTTATTTTGTTTTAAAATATCAAAGATAAATCCATTTGCATCAGCCAAAAGATAAGCACACCTAAAAAAGTACCAAAGATAGTTATATTTCTCATTACCGCTACTACTTGAAAATGCTAAAAATATCCTTGCAAGCTCTAAAATATCAAATCTAAGCTCATCTTTTTCAAAAAACTCTCTTGACTTCTCTTTAGTTAAAAGCGGATGAGAGATCTCTATCTTATAATCTAAAATATCCTTAGAGGCTACTACCTTAAAATCAGCACTCTTAAAGACCCTCTCAATCAACTCTATATTCTCATTTTCTGCGCTTACTACAACAGTTGGAAGAAATTTGTTTGAAAACTTATAAAAATCTCCTAAAACTTTGTGAAAATCGATTGAGACAAATGGTGGATTTGGTTGTAGTTTTGAGAGTATAAACTCTTTAAAATTGCTAAATTTTACGATCTCAATCTCTTGGTTTTCTACTTCTTGGTTGTTAGCTTCAGTTAGTTCAAATGGATAGTTGATCTCTGTCTCTTTTTTGATGTTGTAGTGGTTAATCAGATCAACTCCTCTTAACTCAAAAAGCAAAAATGGATTGTTATCTATCATAGATGTTAATACAAAATATACCCCTGCCATATGTTTGCAAGGATCACCCCAATCAGGGCAACTACAACTCCTTTTTAATTCACTAAAATCTCTTGGGAATAGCTCAATTTTTTCTAGTTTAAGTAGCTCTAAAAGAGTAGAAGGAAGCTCACCATTTATTATGGAGGCTAAAATCAGCGGATTTGAATCGATAATTGAGTAGAGCTTTTTTACCTCTTCATCTTTTAGTGGATTAAATTCTAACTTCACATTATAGTAAGGATCCCAGTTGCCTTTTACTTTTGCTTTTATTTTATTATTCTTAATGTTTAAATCATAAACTTTGCCGCTATTTGCATAGCTTTTTCCTCTGCCAACTCTTGCATCATATCCATAAAATCTATTTAACGCATCGAGAAAATAACCACCCCAAACACTTTTCCCATAAACAATTCTTGCCATAACTTTAACCCTTCAAAAGCTCCAACAGCTCATCAGCCTCTATCTGCTTTTGCGACTCTTTTTTACTATATATACCGCTTTGTAATGAACTCTTTAACTCTTGAAGTTTTAAGATCTTCTCTTCTATACTATTTTCTACTATAAGTTTATAGACAAATACCGTCTTAGTTTGACCTATTCTGTATGCCCTATCTGTAGCTTGATTTTCAGCTGCGGGATTCCACCAAGGATCATAGTGAATGACTGTATCTGCTTCTACTAAATTTAGTCCTACTCCACCGGCTTTTAGACTGATCAAAAACAGACTACAACCCTCTGATTTAAACTTCTCTATTGCTCCCTCTCTGTCTCTTGTCTCACCTGTTAGTTTTGAGTAGTTTATGCCTCTTTTGATAAGCTCATTTTCTAAAATCTCAAGCATCGATTTAAATTGAGAAAAGACTAAAACTTTTCTACCCTCTTCTAAAAGCTCATCTAAAAGTTCAAAAAACTCCTCTTTTTTTGCCGACTCTTTTACATCTTTTGCCCCACTTATAGAAAGAAGCGATGGATCGCAACATACTTGTCTAAGTTTCAGCAGAGCATCTAATATCATAATTTGAGATCTATTAAGTCCCTTTTTTGCTACCTCATCTCTTACCTTTTTCTCCATAGCGACTCTGACATTTTCATAAAGGAGTGCCTGTTTTTTGCCAAAGGTAACCTTTCGTACTATCTCTATCTTTTCAGGTAACTCATCTAAAACCTCATCTTTTGTTCTTCTCAAAACAAATGGAGAGACTCTTTTTTGAAGTTTTTCCATCTTTTTTATGCTATTTTCTTTTTCTATAGGGTTTTGATACTCTGCTTTAAAGAATGAGAGAGTGCCAAAAAATCCCGGCATTACAAAATCAAAGATAGACCATAGTTCGCTTAGATTATTCTCTACCGGAGTTCCTGTTAAAGCTACTCTATGTTCAGAATTTAGAGATTTTACGCTCAGTGTCATCTTTGCTTTTGGATTTTTTATCTTATGCGCTTCATCTAAAATGATAAACTTAAATTTTAGATCTTTCAACTTATCTATATCTCTTTGAACTATCTGATAAGTTGTAATAATTAGATCAAAACTCTGCTCATTAATCTTCTCATATATCTCTTTTCTTCTATTGCCATACAAAGATATAGCGGTTAAATTTGGAGTAAATTTCTCTATTTCGCTATGCCAGTTACTAAGCAAAGAGGTAGGAACTACTACTAAACTGAGACTATCTAATTTACCCTCCATCTTTAGTTTTTGCAAAAAGCTTAAAACTTGTATAGTCTTTCCAAGTCCCATATCATCAGCCAAAATTCCGCCAAACTTAAACTCATACAAAAAATTTAGCCAAGATAGTCCAAAAATTTGATACTCTCTTAGAGTAGCTTTTAGGCTTTCGTGTGGTTTTATGAGACTGATTCCCTCAAACTTTTTTAATCTTTCAGATAGCTCTTTTAACTCAAGGCTACCTTTAAAGAAGAGATTATTACTATCAAAGTCTATGAGGTGAGCATCATATGGCTTAATTACAAGTTTATCATCTTTTATATGATCATAAAGCTCATATATTGTCATTAGAATCGGTTTTACCACTTTTGAATCAAAGTGCAGACACTTTCCATCCTTTAACATTATGTTTATTTTGGGAGGGATCTCATCTATATTGTCAAACTCTTTTATCAAAGAGGCTACCAAAGGAAGTAGTGATATTTCATGTCCAGCTATATTTACATTAAAACTTAGCTCAAACCAGTCACTTGTTTCACTCTCAACCGTATCTACCTCTATATTTTCTACCTCTTCATACTCTATCATCTCATCTTCAAAAAGTACTTCCCAACCGCTTTCTCTTAACTCTTTTAACTTATCTTGTAAAAATATACGCCAATTCTCTAATCCACTTTGAGTTGTAAAATCTTCATAAAAGAGTAGATTCTCATCTAATCTCTTTTGCTTTAAAAAGTTTAGCTCATTTGCAAACCTTCTCTCTTTTTCTAAATCCTTTTGAACCGTAATAAAATTTTTATCTATCTTTTTTACAAATCTTGTTGCTCTCGGATAGTATGAAATA
>CAZGCF010000073.1:0-6317 GCA_964524095.1 uncultured Campylobacterales bacterium
AGAGGACTCTACCCATCTATGACAACAAACCATACAGACTATTCAGAAGCCTTTTTATTTAGAAACTTTTTAGCATATGCAGATGGAACAAATGATCTAATAGATATTGCCAATATCATAAATGTAAGTGCTAATGCACTCATAGGAGTTGCTCAAAAATTTAAAAAACACAACCTTGTTTTACAATTTGAAACCAAACAGTAGTTGGTTTCAAATTGATTAGATTAGAAAGTTTTAGCCTATAACACAGCTTTGAATTTTAGCAACAATGCTTGGATCTTCAAGTGTTGATATATCTTGCTTAATCTCTTCACCTTTTGCAATGGCACGAAGAATTCGGCGCATTATTTTACCTGAACGTGTTTTAGGTAATCCAGGAACAACTTTAATGGTGTCACATTTTGCAATATTTCCAATCTCTTTGGAGATTACTTGGTTGATCTCTTTGGCAAGTTCTGCCTCTTCACCAAAGCTATCCTCTACTTTTAGAACAACATAGGCAAATACACTTTCACCTTTGATCTCATCTGGTTTACCGACAACTGCAACCTCTGCAACATGCGGATGCTTTTTGATTGCCGCTTCTATCTCTGCTGTACCCATTCGGTGACCTGAAACATTGATAACATCATCAACACGTCCTGTAATTGTGATGTAGCCATCTTCATCAACAATCGCACCATCACCTGAGAAGTAAACAGGTTTACCATCTTTTTTGGCATCACCAAAGTATGATTTTTTAAATCGTTCAGGATCGCCCCAAATGGTTCGGATCATACTTGGCCAAGGCTTAGTAATGCATAGAAGTCCTTGTTCGCCAGGCTCTACAGGTGTGCCATCACGCTCAATTACTTCTGCCATAATACCAGGTAGTGGGAATGTTGCACAAGCTGGTTTAATAGGTGTAGCTCCAGGTAGTGGGCTTACCATATGACCGCCTGTTTCAGTCTGCCACCAAGTATCAACAATTGCACAGCGTCCGCCACCAATCTTTTCATAGTACCACTTCCATGCTGGTGGATCGATTGGTTCACCAACAGTTCCTAGAACTTTAAGTGAGCTAAGATCATACTTTTCAGGTTCATGTTCACCAGTTTTGTGAAGTACACGGATTGCTGTTGGTGCTGTATAGAACTGGTTAATCTTATACTCTTCAACCATTTTCCAAGCACGTCCGGCATCTGGATAGGTTGGTACACCTTCAAACATAACAGTTGTTGCACCCATTGCAAGCGGCCCATAAACAATGTATGTGTGTCCTGTAATCCATCCGATGTCTGCTGTACACCAGTATGTATCATTCTCTTTGACATCAAATACCCATTCCATTGTCATTTGTGCCCAGAGGATATAACCTGCTTGTGTATGCTGAACACCTTTTGGTTTACCAGTTGACCCTGATGTATATAGCAAGAATAGTGGATCTTCACTATCCATTACTTCTGGTTCACAGGTATCTGCTTCAAGGTCGATCAACTCATTATAGCTGTAATCCCGTCCTTCAACCCATGTAATATCTTCATGATTTCTTTGAACAACCAACACTTTTTCAACAGTGTCACACCCCTCTTCAAGTGCACTATCTACAACCGGTTTTAGCATATATGGTTTACCTTTTCTGTAAGCACCATCAGCTGTAATGACCAGTTTAGCTTCTGCATCAATAATGCGATCACGAAGTGCTTCAGCACTAAATCCACCAAAGACGACAGAGTGGATCGCTCCAAGACGCGCACATGCCAACATTGCATAAGCCGCTTCTGGAATCATCGGCATATAAAGAACAACGCGATCACCCTTTTTGATACCGAATTTGTTTTTAAGAAGGTTCGCAAAACGGCTTACATTGCGGTAAAGTTCAAGATAAGTAATGATCTGCTTATCACCACGATCACCTTCAAAGATGATAGCCGCTTTATTTTTGCGAACTTCAAGGTGGCGATCTATACACTGGTAGCTGACATTAAGCTTACCACCTACAAACCACTTATAAAATGGTGCGTTAGACTCATCAAGAACTTGCGTGAAAGGTTCAAACCAATCAATCTTCTCTTTTGCCCAGTATCCCCAGAACCCTTCATAATCCTCTTTTGCCCAATCAACCAACTCTTGATACTCACACATATTTTTAATACGTGCATTTTTTGCAAACTCTCGGTTAGGTTTAAATATAGGCTTTCTCTCTTCGCTCATTATTTCCTCCTTTAGTTTAGTCTTTTTAAATTTTTAAGTTTTATATACATCATAGCTGTCATGATTGCATCATTAAGAGCATCATGCTTATTTAGTTTTGGAATATCTAATGCTTTGAGCATTGTATCAAAACGTAAATCAACATGACTTTGATGTATTGTGCCTACTTTTTTATCATAGTATAGTGCAGAAACTTCTATTAATTGATTAGGTAAAGTTATTCCTAAGCTCTTTTTAAGCAACTTGTTAACCATAGCTACATCAAACTCCAAATAGTAACCAACCAATGCCCTTGATCCAATGAAGTGCAAAAAACGTGCTATAGCTTCATCTGCTTCTATACCATTTTTCATATCACAAGCTCTGATTTGATGGACTTTTATACTTTCAGGATTGATCACGCGTTTACATTTGATGTAAAGGTGCAGAGCTGAGCTGGTTAAGATCTGATTGCCCTTAACCTTTATAGCACCAATTGAGATGATCTCATCACGCTTAACATCTAGCCCTGTTGTCTCTGTATCGAAAACAACCACTTCATCTTTAGGTGGTGTATCAAACAAAAAGGAGTATTGAGGGTCCTTTAACCTCTTTTTCATCCAATTGCGTTTAAGCCAATTTAGCATTATCCCACCATACTAAGTTTAAAGTGATAAGTGATGAACTTTTTTAGTTCACGCACAACTTTTAGAGCATCTTTTAGCATATCACGCTCCAGTTTGCTCAGATTGCGAATATCGACTCTATTGTCTGGGATTCTCTCTTCTGCTATTTGCAACAGTTTACTTTGCAAAATAAAGGTAAGAATAACATCGAATGATTCAATTAGTTCTGTAGCAAACTTTTGATCAATCAATCCAATCTCATTAAGTTTTTTAATCCGTTCAAATGTTGATGTTGCTTCAATCTTTTGCTCCAGTGCCAATGCACGTATGCCATGCATAAGAATGAAACTTCCCCCTTTTTTAAGATCGATCTGATCGTTACCAAAACCTCCAAGCCATCCTAAAGGTATCTCAAAACGCTCAACAGCCTGTGCAAATATGGCAAGAGCAGTAGGGTGATCACTTATCTTGTTAAAAAGATAGTTTCTTAAATCTTTAAGAAGCTCACCATTACCTGCTACGCATCTGGCATCAACAAGAATGGCAAGTTTCATCATTGCATCACTCTCTGGTTTATCGATCCACTCATCAACTGCTTTTTTAAAACCTTGAATAGATTTGGACCACTCTGGATTATTTACCATTACACGCCCCGGACACTCTGGAAACCCCAACTTTTTCAAAGCTTCACTGAATTGGATCATCTTCTCTTCAAGTCCATTGGCAGAGAAGTCATCACTTATAATCAGACCATTATCTTGATCAGTTCTTATGATCTGCTCTTCACGCCCCTCACTTCCCATAACAATCAAAGATATATCTGAATGCCACTCTTGAGGTATGATGAGTTCAAATATCTTTGCAAAAACTTTTGCATTGAGTTCACTAATAATGCGGGCAATATAGCATACCTTTATACCTTTACGATAGAGTGTTTGGACAATGCGGATCATTCCATCCATTGTGCTTTTTAGCTCTTCAATGGAGCTTGCTTTTTCTATTTGAACACTTAAGAGGTAAGTATGATTTGAGAAGTAACTAAGCAGATCTATCTGATCAATAGTGCCATAAATATCTCCATTATACATAACAACAACTCTTTTAATGCTATGGCGTGTCATCAACAGCATAGCATTGAAAAGAAAGTCATCACGATCTATTGTTATGAGGTTATAGGTTGCAATATTTGCAATTGGATCTTCTAGTGATACACCACCCAAAATAGTGTGGTGTCTAAGGTCACTATCGGTGACAATTCCAAACTTCTCTCTATCTTTAACTAAAATGGCTGTCGCTTTTAGAGCCTCCATTCCAGCTACTGCTTTTACTATGGGAGTTGTACCTTCCACAATATATGGAGAGTGTATAAAAATATCACCTATACGTGCCATAAGAAACTCAGTAAACTCTGTTTGTTGATTCTGTTTACGCAGAGCTTGAAGACGTGTGGCTATATCTTCTAAATAAAAAGTTTTAAAAGCATCATTTGTTTCAATAAGCTCTAAAAAGAGTGATTTAGGAATCTCATAACAAAGAATCTCTTCAATTACACGATAAACACGCTCATTAGAGTAGTGCAAAATCTCACAAGCCCCTATGGTATCGAGTGCACCAAAATACTCAACATTTCCCTCCTTGTCACTTGCTTCTACTTTTCCTTTGATAATAATAGAGATATTATCAGGCTCATTATCTTCATCAAAAAGGATCCTATCTTTAGGATAGTAAGCAATATCCATAACACCCAATATCTGCTCTAACTCTTTGTCGGAGAGAGAGTCAAAAGGGTGAATAGATTTTAGAAAAGATTTTTGTTCAACAATACTCATAAATAGTATCCTTCTTTCTAAAAAAGTAGCGATAAGTGGTTTAATCTTATCGCTACAAAATAGTTAGTGCGATACTGCCCCTTCAGCTCCGATCCCTGTTTGAGAGCGAATATCTTGCGCTTCAAATGCTTCACGCTCTTTTTGAGCATCAGCACTCTTATCTGTTACAGAGAAGAACCAAATACCTATAAATGCAACAGTTACACTAAATAGTGCCGGATATTTGTAAGGGAATATAGCCTCATCAAACCCTAAAATCTGTTGCCATACAATAGGACCAAGGATAACCAGCATAACTGCTGTTGCAAGCCCTAAACTACCGCCAATTACAGCACCACGTGTTGTTAGATTTTTCCAGAACATTGAGAGAAAAAGAACAGGGAAGTTTGCCGATGCTGCAATAGCAAATGCCAAACCGACCATAAATGCAATATTCTGTTTTTCAAATGCAATACCAAGCAAAATAGCAACAATACCCATTGCAATAGTTGCAATTTTAGAGATGCGCATCTCTTGAACCTCATCTACACGACCACGTCTAAATACATTAGCATATAGATCGTGACTTATGGCTGAAGCACCTGCAAGTGTCAAACCTGAAACAACAGCAAGAATTGTTGCAAAGGCAACTGCCGAGATAAAGCCAAGGAAGAAGTTTCCACCCACTGCATGGCTAAGGTGAATCGCCGCCATATTGTTACCACCGATTATCTTACCGGCCGCATCAAGGTATTGCGGGTTAGTTAAAACCATTACCACGGCTCCAAAACCGATGATGAATGTCAAGATGTAAAAATAGCCTATAAAACCGGTTGCGTAAAATACCGACTTTCGTGCCTCTTTTGCATCTGCAACAGTAAAGAAGCGCATTAGAATGTGAGGAAGACCTGCCGTACCAAACATTAGTGCAATACCAAGACTAATTGCAGAGATAGGATCACTTACAAGACCGCCAGGGCTCATAATTGCATTGTGGTTTGGATGGACTTCAACAGCTTTGGCAAAGAGTTCTTCAAAACTAAAACCAAAATGTGCCATTACAGCGATTGCCATAAATGTTGCTCCAGAAAGAAGGAGTCCTGCTTTGATAATTTGAACCCACGTTGTTGCCAACATACCACCAAATGTTACATATAGAATCATCAAAACCCCAACTAGAATAACTGCCAACTCATATGGAAGACCAAAAAGGATCTGAATAAGTTTACCTGAACCAACCATCTGCGCAATAAGATATAGAGTTACAGTTGCAATCGAACCAAATGCTGCCAATGTACGGATTGGAGTCTGTTTAAGACGGAATGAAGCAACATCAGCAAAAGTGTATTTTCCAAGATTGCGCAGACGCTCTGCTATAAGAAAGAGAATAATTGGCCAACCTACCAAGAAACCTATAGAGTAGATTAGACCATCATACCCTTTAAGATAGACAAGACCAGAAATCCCCAAGAATGATGCTGCCGACATAAAGTCACCTGCAATTGCCAAACCGTTTTGAAAACCTGTAATTCCGCCACCTGCTGTATAGAAATCTTTAGCAGTTTTTGTACGTTTAGCCGCCCAGTAGGTTATGCCCAGCGTTGCGGCAACAAAGACTAAGAACATTATGATAGCTGAAATATTGAGAGGTTGTTTTTGTACTTCACCTTCAATTGCACCACCTGCAAAAAGTGCCAGTGATGAGAGTGTT
>CAZGCF010000074.1:0-6247 GCA_964524095.1 uncultured Campylobacterales bacterium
GAATCGGCTTGAATCTTATATTTGGCAAACCATGCGATGTAAGGGGTCTTTTCGTACCAAAAGGTTCGGGGTTTCAAGCTCTGCCAAAGTGGCTCTATGAGAAGCTCTTTTGTGTAGGGCTTTCCTAACAGTGCTTCAAACTTTTGCAGTGTATGATTGGTAATAATCTCTGTATGACGACTATCACCTGGTTCAAGAAATATCTTCTTACCCGTTACACGATTTTTTATCGCGGCACAAACATCTCCACGCACTACCATTTTTGTCACATCTTCACCCAACTGACGCTCAACAAACCCAACAGTCGTCTCAGAAAAGTAAATTTCACCCAGCTTTAACCCATTTTTTAAAATCTCAATAGCAATCATCTGTTCATACGACTTATCGAGTGCAGTAAAATCTATCTCAAAACGATCATCAAAATAGCGAATACGAAAATTTACTGATTTAAAAAGTTTTCCCGTAGAAGATTCATACCCTTGATGCTCTTTTTCAGGCAGATGAGAATAGAGGAAAGATTGAAAAAGTTTTGACATACTTTTTCGAATAAGAAGATTTTTAGTTGAAGTACGTGCTGTTATGTGGAGCATAAACTATCCTGCACTCTTTTTTGTTTATTCTACAGGATAGTTGTTAAAATTTACTTTATATCAATAAATTTTTCATCATCTATGGTTTCTATATTTCTTGCTTTTGCTTCGGCAGCCATTATGCCTGCCTCTTTATCGCTTATAAGATTTCCCTCTTCATCATAAACCCGTGCGGTACAGACACCGCAACTTGGGCTTCGGGCTTTTCCTATAAAAAGGTCTAAATCTCTGTTTTGAGAAAAAAAGTTTAAAGCATAATCAACTATAGGCTCAGTTCGATCCTTTTTAGAAAATTTGGTTAAAGCTTTTATGCCTTCATCAGTTTGAATTAGATCCATTGCTTCACGGGGAGTACCAAAACATGCATCTTCAGGGCAAAAGAGGATGATTTCACAACCCTCCTCTTTTAACTTTTGCATTACTTCTAGATTGCCTTTAGGCTCTGCATTATAACGACAATTATGCCCTGCAAGACAAGCACTTACAGCAACTTTTTTACTCTTTTTCATCATAATTATAAAAATGGATGTTCTTTGCCGTCGTTTGCAGCTTTATTTCCATACCACACACCAAAAATAGTACTAATTAACAAAACTATTCCTAAAACCTCATTCCAGCTCATCTTTAAACTTCCTTTCTATTCGAGATAATGAGCGTAAATTTTTTATAATTCCAATTACACCATAAGTGTATAGGATATTAATAATAGATATAGTTACAACATTTGAGATCTTGCTACCTCCAAAAAAAGTCACAAAATCCTGAAAATTTAAGATCATATAAGAACTACCAGCAATCACACCTGTAAAAAAAATGATCTTAAATTTTACAATTTCAATTAAAATTTTAATTTTATCCATCTTTAGTCATAATTTTTGAATTATAGCTAAAAAATCACCACCGACTGAATCTCTGTAAACTCTTCCAATGCAAACTCAGGTCCCTCTCTTCCTACCCCGCTTAGTTTCATACCACCATATGGCTGAATATCAAATCTTACAGTTGGAACATCATTAACAACAATTCCACCACACTCAAATTGATCAAGTGCTTGTTGCATAATTTTTAGATCATTTGTAAAGATAGAGAATTGCAATCCATATGGAGAGTCATTCATCTTCTTAACTGCTTCATCAAAGCTCTCCACTTTTACAAGGCTTACAATTGGAGCAAACACCTCTTCACAAACGATCTGCATATCATCACGAACATCAGCCATTACTGTAGGAGCAAAAATTCCATCTACCAGTTCACCTCCGGCAATGGCTCTTGCACCCTCTTTTTTGGCACTCTCAACCCAACTCATAGCTCTCTCTTTAGCCTCTTCGTTAATGAGTGGTCCCATAAATGTATCGTCATCATATGGGCTTCCTACTTTAAGCTTTTTAGTCTCTTTAGCTAAAGCTTCTGCAAATTCGTCATAAATGCACGAATCAACATAGATTCGCTGTAAAGAGATGCAAACCTGACCTGAGTTAACAAATGCTCCAAAAGCACAACGAGCAGCAGCATTTGAGATGTCAGCACTCTTCTCAACAAATGTTGCGGCATTACCACCAAGTTCAAGACTAACCTTTTTGATACCTGCACTTTTAGTGATGATGTTACCTACAGGTACACTTCCTGTAAAGCTAATAACACGAGGAATATCACTGGTTACAAGTGCACTTCCTACCTCTGCATCACCATAAACAACACTCAAAGCATTCTCTACTGCATACTCACTCTCTATGAAAAGCTTTGCAAAGAGATATCCGACTGCCGGAGCTTCAGGAGTTGGCTTAAGAACAACACTACACCCAGCACCTAAAGCCGGTGCCAATTTATGAGCCGCTAAATTTAGTGGAAAGTTAAAAGGGGTAATAGCTACTACTACACCTGCTGGAACACGTCGCCAAAATGCAGTAGATTTTTTTCCACTGAAAGTTGCATCTGTTGGGATTGTTTCACCTCTTAAATGTGTTAATGCATCAGCAGTCAACTCAATTGTCTCTACACATCTATCAACCTCTACTCGGCTGAACATTAGAGGTTTACCTATCTCATCGGTAATTGTTTTGGCAAATAACTCTTTTTGCTCTTTCAATCGCTTTGCAACATCTCTAAGCCAAGCAACTCTTTGTGAAAGTGGTGATTTTTTTGCTACCTCAAATGCATCTCTTGCTACATTAAGTGCCTCTTTTACATCTTCTGCACCACATATAGGAAAAGTAGAAACCACCTCTCCACTGTAAGGTGATCTTCTTTCACCAATCTCAACCTTTTCAACCTCTTTTGATCCCATAAAAACTTTCGATTCTATCATATTTATTCTCTCCTATATCTGCTTTTAATTTATTATAAGATAAAATCAACAACTTTTAAATTAAATACATATATCTTGGAGCAAAAATAATGAAAAAAGCTGATACCATCTGGATGAACGGCAAACTAATTCCTTGGGATGAAGCAAAAGTTCACGTACTTACACACACTCTACACTACGGTAATGGCGTATTTGAAGGTACACGTGCATATAAAACTGACAAAGGTTTGGCGATCTTTCGTTTACGAGATCACACTAAACGTCTCTTAAACTCTGCAAAGATTACAATGATCAAATCTCCTTATACTCTTGAAGAGTTAGAAAATGCACAGATTGAGCTTTTACAAAAAAATAGTTTTGAAAGTAATGTTTATATACGACCTTTAATATATCTTGGCTATGGTATTATGGGTTTGTACCATGTAAAAGCACCTGTAGAGGTAGCTATAGCAGCATGGGAGTGGGGTAGCTATCTTGGCGATGATGGTTTAGAAAATGGTATTAGAGTTAAGATCTCTTCATTTGCAAGAAACTCTGTTAAGTCAACTATGGGTAAAGCTAAGGCTGTAGCAAACTATCTAAATAGCCAAATGGCTAAATTTGAAGCTTTAGAGTCAGGGTATGAAGAGGCTCTGCTTCTTGATGATGAAGGGTTTATTGCTGAAGGAAGTGGTGAGTGTTTCTTTATTGTACGTGATGGTAAAATAATCACTCCACCAAACGATAACTCTCTTGAGTCAATCACTCAAGCAACTGTCATTGAGTTGGCAGAAAAACTTGGTTACACTGTAGAACATAGACGCATTACACGAGATGAAGTCTATATTGCTGATGAAGCATTTTTTACTGGAACTGCGGCAGAAGTTACCCCTGTTCGTGAAGTTGACGCACGAATTATTGGTGAAGGAAAACGAGGACCGGTTACGGAACATCTACAAAAAGAGTATTTTGATGTCGTCTATGGACGGAACAAAGATTTTGAACACTATTTGACATATATCTAAAAGGAACTGATCATGCCAGCAGACATGAATGACTACTTCAATAAGAACAGAGGAGTAAGCGGAGGTGGCGACAACCAACCTCCAAAACCTCCACAGTTTATTCAGGATTTCAGCAAAAAAGCAACTATTCTTTATATTTTAGTAATTATAGCCGCATTGCTAATATTTTTCAAACCATTTGTTATTATCAACTCCGGTGAAGTCGGAATTTTAAAAACAGCAGGTAAATTCAATAATGAGCCATTACAACCGGGATTTCATCTATTTATTCCTGCCATTCAGGATGTTATTGTAGTTGATACAAAGGTTCGTATTGTAAACTACAAAGCACTTGCCGGTGAAGGTGACTTTGACAGACGTGGCGGTGTACTCATTAAACCTGCTATAGAGGTACTTGACGCAAGAGGTTTGCCAGTAACCATTGAGCTAACTGTTCAATACAGATTGAACCCTTTGCGTGCACCTCAAACTGTTGCAGAGTGGGGCTTAAACTGGGAAGAGAAGATCATAAACCCGGTAGTACGAGATGTTGTGCGTAATGTCATAGGTCAATTTAAAGCTGAGGAGCTACCGGTTAAACGTAATGAGATTGCTATTAAAATTCAAACAGAAATTGCAAAAGGAATTGATAAGTTAGAAGCTGTTCCTGTAGAGCTTGTTGCCGTTCAGCTAAGATCTATCCTTCTACCTCCAAAAATCAAAGATCAGATTGAGCGTGTACAGATTGCAAAACAGGAAGCTGAGCGTGTCAAATATGAGGTTTTAAGAGCAAAACAAGAGGCTGAAAAGAAAGCGGCACTTGCAAGAGGTACAGCTGAAGCTAAAAAGATTGAAGCACAGGGTCAAGCAGATAAAATCCGTATAGAGGCTGAAGCACAAGCTAAAGCTAACAAACTTATAAGCGATTCACTATCTGAAAAGCTGTTGGTGCTTAAACAGATCCAAGTACAGGGTAAATTTAACGAAGCTCTTAAAACAAACAGAGATGCAAAGATCTTCTTAACACCTGGTGGTGCAGTGCCAAATATCTGGCTTGATAGCAAAGATAAGCAGAGAAGCTCTTCAGTAGGAAATTAAAATGATAACTATCGACTGGGAAAAGACTCCGCTTATTCCTGCCATTGTGCAGGATGCCTCCACAAAAGAGGTACTGATGCTTGCCTATATGAACAAAGAGGCTTTTGAAAAAAGTAGAGATACTGGGTTTGCACACTACTACTCAAGAAGTCGTAAACGATTATGGAAAAAGGGTGAAAGTAGCGGTCATACTCAAAAGATTGTGCAAATGATGCTTGACTGTGACGGAGACACTCTACTTTTGCTGGTAAATCAGCAAGGTGTCGCCTGTCATACAGGAAGAAAAAGCTGTTTCTTTACAGATATTCAAAAAGGTGAAACAGTTGGAGATGCTGAAGTTGACACTACAGCACTCTATGGAGTCATAGATACCCTTTACCACACAATTTTAGAGCGTAAAAATTGTGATCCAAAAGAGTCATACACTGCAAAACTTTTGCAAGGCAAAGAGAACAGTATGCTCAAAAAGATTGTTGAAGAGGCTGGAGAGTTGTGCTTTGCTATAAAAGATGATAATGAAGATGAGATCATCTATGAGTGTGCTGATCTAACCTACCATGTTTTAGTTGCTCTGGGGAAAAAAGAGATCTCCCCAGATCGAATAAAACAAGAGTTGGCACGCAGATTTGGAATGAGTGGAATAGAAGAGAAAAATAGCAGAAATGATGGCTGAATTTCTTAGAAGTTACCTCTTCTATGTATTTAATTCACTTACAAAATATGACGTAGTCGCTATTGGCTGGGTCATATTTTTAGCTATTTTACTACTTATTTTAGCTGCCTTTTTAAAAAGACAGGGGTTGCAATATTTAGTTCTATTTTTATCTATCTTGCTACTATTCTTTGGGCCTGTAGGAACAAAAGTAGTCCTTGATAACTTTTTAAGAAATGCTAATATTGTTATTAGTAAAGTTAAGCCTTTAAAATATAGTAACTCTACTATAGTTGCTGGAACAATAACAAATAATAGTCGCATTCCTTTCAAAAACTGTCAAATTGCCCTTCTATTTACAAAAAAGAATAATGATGATAATATTATAAAAAAAGTAGTTAATTCACTTAAACCTATACATACGTTTATTTGGGATATGAATTCAACACTAGAAAAGAAAGAGTCTAAACAATTCAAAATTATAGTCGATTCATTTAGTAGAGAAGATTTTAACTTAACAATTCAACCAAGGTGCTATCCATGACATATATGACCATACTTCACTGGTTTTCATTACTATTTTTTATAGGACTTTTTATACTACTAGTATTTATTTCAA
>CAZGCF010000075.1:0-6149 GCA_964524095.1 uncultured Campylobacterales bacterium
GATTAACTAGCAATTTGAGTTAAATTAATGTTTTTATAATTAATAACAGAGCTTAAAATAAGATCTTAAGCTCTATTATTGGAAAGCTTCTTTTAAAATTTCACTAAATACTTCATATCTTTTTGGACTTGGTGCTATCATCTTCATAACAATATCTCCAATTTTTTGATCTATGTAACTATTGATTTTTGAAGGGTGTTTAGGTTCAGTAGTTTCAATTGGATTGAAGTTGTGTATTCCCTGATAAGCCTTCTCTCCAGTTAACTTTTTGTAAATATCTACTCCTAGCTGGAAAATCTCATTATGCTCTATATTTGGATGCCAAGCTGGATCAAAGTCTATTTTTTCAAAACTGTTTGGTTCGCATATATCAATATTCCAGCGTAAAATAAACTCAATTGCACCTTTTGAGTATCGTCTAAATAGCCTACTTTCAAAACGCTCGAATGATTCACGAGGTTTACGCAGTTCAAGATATGCTCTTGCAAGTTCTGCAGTATAATATTTAGCACGAGTTAAAGGTACAGATTTCATAATTGTATATGCTTCTTCTTGAGTTAAAGTAGATTTTCCACCTATTTGAATATGTACACCATAAACACTTTTTCCATTCTCTTTAGCTTTACATCCTATAAAGCCTATGTCACCCAATTCATGTACGCCACAACCTTTGACACAGGCTGACCAGTGCATTCGAATTGATGCATCAGATGGAAGTGGCACATTTTGACTTAAAAAATCTGCCATCTCAATTGCATCAGATTTGTTTGGAATAACACCAAATGGACAGAGATCTACTCCTGCACAAGCTATCATTTGATTAAAGTAAGGAGTAGAAACAGATTTATATTTATCAAAAGGTTTGCGTTTTACTACTTCATCAATATTTTTTTCATTAACACCTAAGATGTAGAGATTTTGTGTTGTAGATATATTGAGTTTACCATTGCCAAACTCTTTTGCAAGCTCTGCTGCTTCTATCATAGCAGTTCCACTGAAGATACCTGATGGCACTACCATATGCAGTGCATAAGTGCCATCTTTAAGACGAATACGCCCATCACGCTCTTCTGTACGTGGCTCTTTTACAAGTGTTTCTCCAGCAGTTTCAAAATCTTCTCCTGCAATCTCTTTAACTCTATCTACAACAAGTTTCATACCAGCTTCTTTTACCAGATAGTGAAGACGGTTTTTGTTACGGCTGTCACGAAAGCCGTAAGTTTTGTATAGTTTTATAAGTGCTGAATAGAATGGAATAACTTCATCATATCTAACAAAAACATTTGCTGACTCTGCAATTGCTCCTACTTTACCGCCAAGATAGACGTTAAAGCCATATTCACCATCTTTCATTGCTAGTGCAAAACAGCAGTCATGTGCAAAGAGATTACAGCGGTTTGTCATTGAACCGCTTATTGAGGTGTTGAATTTTCTAGGGATAGTTGCTATCCACTCCTCATTTTTAAGCCATAGATCTTGCATCTGATCAACAAGAGGAGCAGTGTCTATAATATTGTCATAACTTAAACGATTAAGTGGATCGGCTACAATATTTCTGAAGTTGTCAACACCAGTTTGCCAACTAGTTATTCCAACACTCTCTAACTCTTCAATAATATGTGGAATACTCTCTATCTCAAGATAGCGTAGTTGAACCTGCGCTCTTGTAGTTAGATCCATATAATCATTTCCATACTCTTTAGATAAATGTCCAAGAAGAGAAGCTTGCTCACTGTTAATTCGTCCAGATGGGATGCGAATTCTCATCATAAACCTCCCAGGTGTAGCAGGACGATCAAAAACTCCAAAGCATTTAAGGAAGAACTCTTTATCCTCTTTTATAATAGAGTTATAACCCTCTATTGAATAGATTTTAAGTGATTCCCAAGCCTCTTTATATGTACGGGTCTCTTTTAGTTTCTCTATTTTATTTATCTTTGTATGTTTTGCTTTAATATCTTCAAGTGTCATAAATCTTCCTTATAAATAAATGGTTGCTACGCAGTTTAGCAAATCTTTTTTCTATTAGTTGTCTAATTTTTAATCAATGATATAGCTCTTAAATGTGATTAAAAAATAGACAATAAAGAACTATGAAATCATTTACAATTAGAAAAACAACTTTTGAGGAGATTTAATGAAGTTAGGTGAACTTAAAACAGCGGGACATTTACCAACGCTGATTGCGGCTTTTTTATATTTTGATTTCAGTTTTATGGTCTGGACAATGTTGGGACCATTGGCAACTGAGATTTCAGAATCTTTATCTCTAAATGGATTTGTAATAACTGCTGGACAGAAGGCAACACTTCTTGCTATTCCTATTCTTTCAGGTGCAATTTTACGCATAGTTTTAGGTTTTGGAGTTGATAAGTTTGGACCTAAAAAGACGGCTCTTACAGCACAGTCAATTGTTATTGCATCACTATTTTATGCATACTTTAGAGGTGAGAGTATTACATATAATGAATTGTTAATGGTAGCATTGGGGCTTGGTTTTGCAGGTGCGTCGTTTGCAGTTGCTCTTCCTCAAGCAGGACAGTGGTACCCGCCAAGGCTTCAAGGTTTGGTACTAGGATTTGCTGGAGCTGGTAATATTGGTGTAGTTATTGACTTTCTATTTGCTCCAAAAATTGCAGAAATTTGGGGATGGCAGGCAGTTTTCCTTGTTGGTGGAATCCTTTCAACATTTATATTTATAACATATATGTTTATGGCTCAGGATGCTCCTGAAGATGTTTATAAGCCAAATCCGAAAAAGCTTGGTGACTATATGAAGCTGTTGCGTGATAAAGATACTTGGTGGTTTAGTCTCTTTTATGCAGTAAGTTTTGGTGGATTTGTTGGTTTTGCAAACTATATGAAAGTCTATTTAATGAATACATATCAGATAGACATGAGTGCTTTTGGAGTCGATTTTTTGGGTGAAGAGAATGTTAAAGTTGTAGCTGGTTACTTTGGTGCAATCTGTATATTTGCAGGTGCAGTTTTAAGACCTGTAGGTGGTGGTATTGCCGATAAATTGGGAGGTGTTAAATCTCTTTACATCTTTTTTGGTGCAGTTACTCTTTTAGCTGTTTTAAATGCAACTGTTGTAAATAGCTTCTATTTGGCTATCTTGGTTCTCTTTTTGATTATGGCAAATTTGGGGATGGCTAATGGTGCAGTTTTCCAGTTGGTTCCTCAGCGTTTTGGTAAAGATATGGGGATTATGACAGGGATAATTGGATGTGCTGGTGGTCTTGGCGGTACAGCTCTCATCAAGACTCTTGGATGGTCTAAAGGTGCATTTGATGGATATTCAGCAGGTTTCTTCCTATTTGCAGGAGTTGTTTTAATAGCAATTATTGGAATCAGTTTGGTCAAAACTCGCTGGAGAACAACTTGGGGAGTTAGTGCAGGAGGACGAATATGATATAATCCTGCTGATGAAAAGAGAGACTATTAAAGAGGCAGGAAAATTATTACTTGATCTTACAAAGATAGTGGTTGCAGTTGCTATTGTAACTCCACTTGTAAAAAATGGAAAAACAGAGATAACACCATTTATATTTTCAGTTATCTCTGCAAGTACGGGATTGTATCTTATAAATAAAGGAGTGGATGATGAGTAGTTTATCTATAGCTTCTGCAGTTATTGCATTTTTGGGGGTAGTATTTGCACTTTATGTACATTTTACTACTAAATCAAAAACTCATCACAGTCGATTTGATAGTTAAGTTTTTAAAGGAATAAGATGGGACGCGCGTTTGAGTATCGCAAAGCAGCTAAACTTAAAAGATGGGGAGCAATGTCACGCATCTTCCCTAAATTGGGTCGGGTCATTACAATGGCTGCAAAAGAGGGTGGACCTGATCCGGAACTAAATCCAAAACTTCGTACAGCAATTTTAAATGCCAAAGCGCAAAATATGCCAAAAGATAATATTGAAGCGGCAATCAAACGCGCAATGGGTAAAGATGCAGCAGAGATTAAAGAGATTGCTTATGAAGCAAAAGGTCCTCACGGAACATTGATGTACATAGAGTGTGCTACAGACAATGGTACAAGAACAGTTGCAAATGTACGTGCTATTTTGGTAAGAAATGGTGGTGAAATGCTTACAAGCGGTTCACTTGACTTTATGTTTACCCGCAAAGCAGTTTTTGAGTTTGATAAAACAGACTCAATTGATCTTGAAGAGTTGGAACTTGAACTTATAGATTTTGGTCTTGAGGAGCTTGAAGAAGATAGAGTCCCTCAAGAGAATGGTGAAGATAGAGAGATTATTCGTATTTATGGTGAATTTACATCATTTGGAGAACTGAATAAAGCTCTTGAAGAGCGTGGTATTGAGATTAAAAAAGCATCACTTCAACGCATTCCAAATGTTCCATTAGAGCTTACAGAAGAGCAGATGGATGAAGTGAGTGAATTGATTGATAAACTTGAAGATGATGAGGATGTACAGGTGGTCTATACTAACCTCGCCTAACTATTTATGAAAAATCAAATCTTTAGTGTCAGCTCCTTCGGTCTGGCAAAAGGTAAAGAGCTTGTTAGTGAAGATTTTGCCACTGTTAAAGTGATAGATAACCTTTGCATAGGCATAGTTTGTGATGGAGTAGGCAGTGCAGAAGCTGGCGGAAAAGCTGCACGCCGTACGGCAGACTTCTTAATGAACAACTTCAAGATTCGCCCAAGAAGCTGGAGTATAGAGAAATCACTCCAGCACTTCATTAATAGTATCAACTCTATTTTATACAGAGAAGGAATAGATGAGTATGAGCGTCCTGAGTATGTTACAACTCTATCTATAGTAGTAATTGATGGTAACCGTCTTTATGGTGCCAATGTAGGTGACTCTCCTATCTATTTGTACAGAAATTCCCATTTACAGCAGATAAGTTTTGATCATATAAGTGATGAACCAGGTATGGATCATGTTCTTATGCAGGCAATTGGACTCTCTGAAAGTGTTGACCCTTACTTTTTTGAAAATAATCTTGAAGTAGGGGATATCTTACTGCTTGCTAGTGATGGTTTGCAAAAAGTTTTAGAGAATATAGAGATAGAGAAGAAGCTTAAATTTGGTGCAAGCACTCTAATAAAAACAGCAAGCAAAAAAGTTAATGATGATCTGCCTGATGATACAACAGCAGTTGTAATTGAGATAAAGGGTGAAAGTAAACATCGTAAGCTTAAAAAGATTGAACTGCCTATACCACGAACTCTTAAAAAAGATGAGATAATAGATGGTTATAGGCTTTTAAAGCCTCTTATTCAAAATGATCGTACCTGGCTTGCTGAAAAGAAGGGTGTTAAATATGTTTTAAAATTTCCACCTATAGAAGCTATTGAAGATGAACAATATTTGGATCTTTTTGTAAAAGAGGCTTGGAATGCTTCACGCCTTAAAGCTGGTTTTTTCCCAAAGGCGGTAATTCCAAAAAATAGAACACAAAGATACTATGTAATGGAGTATCTTGAAGGAGTTACCCTAAAAGAGTTGATTGCAAAAAGATCTTTGCCTGTTGAAGATGCTATTCAATTAGGAAAGTTTCTACTTAATGCTTGTAGTTTTTTACTTAAGTACGATTTGGTTCATGGTGATATAAAGCCTGAAAATATCATTGTTCTTAAACGTCACGGTAAACGTGTTTATAAACTTATCGATTTTGGATCTATTGTTGAGGTCTTCTCTATTGCTACTAGAGCTGGAACACCAAGTTATCTTGCTCCTGAGCGATTTATAGGTGATCCTATCAGTGAGCAGACAGAGATTTTTGCAATAGGAGTTACACTTTATGAATCTTTAACAAAAAAGTTTCCATATGGCGAGATAGAACCATTTCAAACTCCTACTTTTAAAACACCAAAACCTGTACGCACATACAACAAAGCAGTTCCAGCTTGGCTAGAGTCGGTTGTAATGCGAGCAATAGATAAAGATAGAGAAAGGCGTTATGAAGTCTATAGTGAGATGGAGTATGAACTTACACATCCTGAAAAGGTTAAGCCCTACTATCCAAAAGAGAGTTGTATATTTGAGAGAGAGCCTGAAAAGGTCTATCGTTGGCTCTTTATAGGATCTTTTTTACTCAATATCCTTCTATCAGTTTATGATTCATTACCTATAAATATAGCAACTACTTTGGATAATATGGCT
>CAZGCF010000076.1:0-6122 GCA_964524095.1 uncultured Campylobacterales bacterium
TATGAAGTTTACCACCTATCCATGTCTCATAGTTGCCTTTGGAGTTCTGTTTTCTTATAGAAAAAAGTCAAATATGTCACAACTTGATCTTGCTTTAGAGATTGGTATAAAATCAGTTGCTTTTTATTCAAATTGTGAAAATTGTAAATATGATAAACATTTTAATTTGGAACATCTCTATAAGATTGCAAAAGCTTTAAAAATAAATATTTGTTGCTTGTTGGATGATGATTTGTAAAATAATAGTACTTAATACAAAAACCCAAAGAGCCAAAGTGGAATTTTATTTCCAAATCCTATCTCTATGTCATCTGCTACAACAAAAGAGTTATCAATATTTTTGATCTGATTGAAAGATTTGTTTTTGCCACCAATCTCAACAGTATATTTTTCATCTATTAGAAAATCACCCTGTTTTGGTATGGTAAGATTATGACTATTGCTAAGCTGTGATGCAAAAAAAGTCTCTCTTATTGTTCCTATTTCACTATTTTGACAATAGCTATAGTTTAAATTTGTATTATTCAGATATACTTTATCTGGTTTTAGGAAGATGTTATCACCTTTGGTATTTTGTCTATAGATGCTTAAAACTTTTGCTTGATTCAAATAGTGCATAAATTGGTATAGCGTATCTCTGTCAATCCCTATCTTTTTACTTAATTCCTTGATATTTAGTTTAAATGGCTTTGAGAAGCATATAAGACTAACTAATTTTTTTAATTTTATAATATTTTCATATCTAATTTTAAAAATTGATGGAATGTCTGTCTCTATTACAGCATTAATGGTTTCATTTAACTTTATATGATAGTTTGAACTATTTTGAAAATAGAATGGATAGTATCCAAACTCTAAAAACTCTTTCCAATACTCAAAGATTTTGATTTTTTTGAAATCTTCATAAACAATATCTATATGGTTTGTTAAAATATCTTCTAAACTATAACTTTTGAAATCTTTATTTAACTTTATCTCTAAAACCTCTTACTTTATATAAAACAGCTCTCCTACTTAAATCTGCTTTGCTATGTTCTAACCTTATGGCACTACTTCCGCTAAATATGACTTTTAAATCTAAAATGTCATAAATCTGTTTTAAATCTTTTTCAAAATCTTTATATTTATGTATCTCATCTATAGCTAAAACAACGCCACCAATTTTGCTAAATTCATATGCAATGTCAAACAATGAGGTTCCAGATACTAGCATATTGTCTGCACTAAAATATAATTTTTTTGATATTGGCAACTTTAGTTCTTTTAGATACTGCAAAATATAGGTAGTTTTTCCTACACCTCTTGCTCCGATTATGCCTATTAGCTTCTCATTATGATCTATTTTTGTATAAAAATATCGTTTATACGAAATGTCAAGATTGTCTAAATTTTCTATAAAAAATTTATGAAGTTGTTCAAGCATATTTATCCTTTGGAGTTAACTCCAAAGAATTTTAACAAAATTTGGGTTATACTCCAAATCAATAAATTGAATAGTGGATATAAAATCTGATTTTAGTCTTCTCTTTTGGTCTGGGGTAATCTTTGTATGCAGTTTTAATGGTGTCAAGTGAGTTTTGGTCTAACTCTTCATAGCCTGTATGAGTTATGATTTTTAGGTCTGTTATATCACCATTTGGAAGTAGATAGAACTCTACTACATTTATGCCTTGATGTCCCATTCTTCCTGCAAAATATGGGTAGCCTCTAACTGTAAGGTAGTGTTGGGTAATACCCTGAATTTTAGAGAGATTGTTTTTGATGAACTCTTTTTGATCACGTGAGAAATGATCAAACTCATCTTTATAGAGAGCATAAAACTCTCTTTGAGAGAAGCTATTGTTTATCTGATCTATTGAGGGAGCCTTTGGTGTTGGCGTTGGAATTGCAGGGGCACCTAATGCTCCTGCCAACGCAGATAGTGGATCTTTTTTTGGTGTTGAATGTTGAATGTTAGATGTTGAATTATTCTCTTTTGAGCTTTTTGGCTCTTTTTTTGGTTTTTTGTTAATAACCTCTTTTTTTGTAACTTTAGCTCTCTTTTTTGGTTTTACCTCTCTTCTCTCTTTTTTGATTTTTTCTTTATTTATAGATTTTTTAGGAGTTATGGGCTCTTTTTTTGGCTCTAGTTTTGGCTTTGGCTTTGGCTTAGGTTTTGGTTTTGGTTTGATCTTTTGAATCTCTTTTGTAGGTATTCTCTTTTGAACCGGTTTTGATGGTTTAGGTATTACAAAGTCTGTAAGATTAAGCTGAACATGTTTAGCACCTGATGAGACCCTCTCTTCACTCTTTTTAGGTAGTAAAATCCACAAAGAGATAAAGAGTAGTAGATGAATGAACAGTGACAAAAGTAGTGTAAAAAGTTTTCGCCGATTCATTCTTACCCTTAAAAAAAGTATTGTATTATACTTTATTAACCCCATTTTGCATATAATTCAAAGAAAAAAATATAAGGAAATTGTAAATGAAGCATACAAAAAGTGTAGAGGCATATTCAGAAGCAAAAAAGGTGATACCTGGTGGTGTCGATTCTCCAGTAAGAGCATTTGGAAGTGTTGGTGGTACACCTCCGTTTATTGAGAGAGGTGAGGGTGGTTATTTGGTCGATATTGATGGAAACAGATATGTTGATTATGTACAGAGTTGGGGACCACTTATTTTTGGACATTGCGATCCTACAGTAGAGGGTGCTGTAATTGAAACATTAAGACGTGGGCTTAGTTTTGGTGCACCTACACTCCTAGAGACAGAGCTTGCAAAAGAGATTGTTGAACTATTCCCTTCTATTGATAAGGTTAGGTTTGTAAATAGCGGTACAGAAGCTGTTATGAGTGCTATTAGGTTAGCTCGTGGATTTACTGAGCGTGACGATATAGTCAAATTCAAAGGGTGTTATCATGGACATAGTGATTCACTGCTAGTACAAGCAGGTAGTGGGGCAGCAACTTTTGGATCGCCTAACTCACCAGGAGTACCAAGCGACTTTGCAAAACATACCCTTTTAGCTGACTATAACGATATTGAGAGTGTAAAGAGATGTTTTGAGGCAAGTAGCAATATTGCTTGTGTTGTTATAGAGCCAATTGCTGGAAATATGGGGCTTGTACCGGCAGATGAAGAGTTTTTAAAAGAGCTTAGAGAGTTGTGTGATGAGAATGGTGCATTGCTAATCTTTGATGAGGTTATGAGTGGATTTAGAGCCTCTATAATTGGTGCTCAAGGTTTAACAGATGTGAAGCCAGATTTGGTTACTTTAGGAAAGGTTATAGGTGGAGGTATGCCTGTTGGAGCTTTTGGTGGACGTGCTGATATTATGAGCAAACTTAGTCCAGAAGGTCCTGTATATCAAGCTGGAACTCTTAGCGGTAATCCAGTAGCAATGGCGGCAGGTCTTGCTCAGATTCGTCAACTTAAAGCTGATGTAGCTATTTATGAAATTTTAGAAATGAGAGCTGAACGCTTGGTTCAAGGGCTTAAGAGTGCGGCTGAAGCCAATGGTATTCCTCTGCAGGTTGATGTTAGAGGAAGTATGTTTGGTTTCTTCTTTAATGATAGAGAAGTTAAAAACTTTGATGATGCTCTAAATAGTGATACAGAACGTTTTGCAAAATTTCATAGAGCAATGCTTGATCGTGGTTTCTATTTCGCTTGTAGTCAGTTTGAGACTGGATTTATCTCTACAAAAACAACAGATATAATGATTGATGAGACAATTAGAAATGCTAGGGAAGTTATGGGAACTCTAAAATGAGCCAAGAAAAACCTAAAATCAAAAAAGTGGTGGAGGGGGCATATGACCTCTCTTTAGGTATCTCTATGGTTGTTGCTGTACTTATAGGTATAGCTCTTGGTATAGGGATGAAAAATCTTTTTGGTGCTCCTTGGCTTTTGTGGTTAGGAATTTTTTGGGGAGTTTCAGCAGCAATTTTAAATGTCTATAAAGCGTATAAAAAGCAGATGAGATCTTTAGATGAGTTGAAAAACGATCCAAAATATAAAAACTACTCAAATATTGATGATGATGAAGATGATTCGTAATATAGCTGTTCTTGCTCTTTTAGTACTGTTTATATTGATCGCTTTAGCTTGGAAGCTGGGCGATCAAACAGCACTCTTGAATATATCAGCTGGGTATATAACAGCACTTTTGGTAGTAGCTGCTTCAGCATTTGGCTACTACAGATTGGTAGATGGTGCTGGTGAAGTTACTACCAATCACAATTTACCTGATATTACTGAAGAGATAGATGATAGATATGGTTTATGGGATGAAGATGGTGAAGTTATTGATGATCCAAAAGAGCTTTTAAAAGAGGAGAGACTCCGTTTAAAAAGATCTAAAAGAGGATTAAAATCTATAATTAAAACCTCAAAACCTGCCATATCAATTTATCGTTTGGTTGCATATATCATTTTAATTGTGACAGTCTATAGATTGATCTCAATAGACTCTTTTGATGCTGTATCTTTTCTTATAGGAAGCATATCGGCTCCTCTGCTTGTAGCTGGGTATCTATATTTTAAACGATAAGAGGAGCCTCTAGACTTATATGGTCAGCTTTTTTAATAATATAGCCATTAAGTTTTATAGCCAACTTCTTTAAATGCATAATATTGCAATCAGGAATCAATTTACCGTATATAGATAGCTGGAAAATTGGGTGGCGTTTTCCATCAAACTTTATTGTTTCACCTGTTTTTAGTGAGAGTTGAACCTCTACATTATCGCTATCTTCTATACAATTTATGATTTCATTTAATAGTTTTATAAATGTCTCTGGATCTATTTTTACCTCAGGAAAAGCCGGGTCAAAATTTGTAGTAAAGCCATATTTTCTGGTTATAGAGCTAGTGCTTATGGCAAGGTTTATTAATGTGTAGATATTATGAGGTGAGAGTTTTTTAAGATGAGGTTCAGAGATTCTTTCTGGAGGTCTCTGATAGAGTCTAATGGCTATATTTTCATTATCTTCATATCCAACCATAATTCCAAAAAACTCATATTTACCAAACTCAAGATCTATCATAGTAGTTTTGAAACCGTAAGATTGGTTGGCATAGGTAACGGCTAATTCAAAAATCTCATTAGCCGTTACTTCAGCAAGAAGAAATTGAGCCTCTTGATTAAGTGTTTTTACTCTGCCGTTACTATCAAAGAGTATCCATGGGTTGTAGTCATACTCAAGCCACTTTTCATAAAAGTCCATTTATAGAAACTACTCTTCAATATAGTTTTTAAGTTTTCTACCAACTTTAGGATGTTTAAGTTTTTTAATAGCACTACTTTCAATCTGACGTACACGCTCACGTGTAACATTCAAAGCTTTACCTATCTCTTCAAGAGTGCGGTCACTCTCATCATCCATCAATCCAAAGCGCATACATATAACAGCTTTCTCACGCTCATTAAGTTGATCTAACACTTCATCAATCTGCTCTTTAAGATCCTCTTTCATTACCGCTTCTACAGGACTTGCAGAGCTTTTATCTTCAATGAAGTCACCAAAGCGACCATCCTCTTCACTCCCTACAGGTGCTTCAAGGCTGACAGGCTCTTTTGTGATCTTGATGACATTTTTTACTTTGTCAACACTTAATCCTACCTCTTTTGCAATTGTCTCTACATCAGGCTCTTTTCCTGTCTCTTGTAGATGTTTGCGCATAATCTTATTGATGCGGTTGATTGTCTCAATCATATGGATAGGAATTCGAATTGTCCTTGCCTGATCAGCAATAGCACGACTAATTGCCTGACGTATCCACCACGTTGCATATGTAGAGAATTTATAACCTTTTTTATACTCAAACTTGTCAACCGCTTTCATCAATCCTATGTTTCCTTCTTGGATCAAATCAAGGAATGGCAGTCCGCGGTTTGTATATCTCTTTGCAATAGAGACAACAAGACGAAGGTTCGATTTTGCCATACGAGTTTTTGCCTCTTCTGAGATCTTTTTACCACGTTTAATCTGTTCAAGAATCTCTTGTAACTTTTCAGGATCAAGATCAAAGCTATCTTTACTAGCCTCTTTTGTCTGAAAGAGTTTTTTGATCTGTAAATATGTGCTAACCATTGTTGCTTCTGGAACAGCTGAAGCTATCTCTTCTTTGCTCATATTTAC
>CAZGCF010000077.1:0-6119 GCA_964524095.1 uncultured Campylobacterales bacterium
GAGGAATTTTTGGTGTCGAGCTGTTTGTTATAGGGGACGAGGTATATTTTAGTGAAGTAAGTCCAAGACCTCACGATACAGGAATGGTAACACTCATTACGCAAAGTCAAAGCGAATTTGCACTCCATCTTCGTGCTGTACTTGGACTCCCTTTAGATTTTACATTTTTCACACCAGGTGCAAGTGCCGCATATAAGGCAAAAAATGAGAGTGTAACTCCAATTATACATATTGATGAAAAGGCTTTTTCTGCAGACTCATTTGTAAGGGTTTTTGGAAAACCAGAGAGTCATAAAGGGCGACGTATGGCTGTTTTATTGACAATGGCGGCAAGTGAAAGTGAAGCACTTAAAAAGGCAAAAGAGAGAATAGGATATTTTGATGACTCAACTGCTGTAAAAAAGGTTGTAGAAGAGGAGCGTAGCGAAAAAGAGGATAGTTGTGTCATAAAGAGAGTAATTAAGTTTATTTTTGGATAAAAATGAGATTGGTTCAAAAAACAATTACTCTTAAACCAAAAGATCGCGGTGTACATCTAGTAACAGAAGAGATCATAAAAAAAGTACCTGAAGTAAGAGAGTTTAAAAATGCTCTCTTACACCTCTTTTTACAGCATACTAGTGCCGCTCTTACAATAAACGAAAATGCAGATCCTGATGTTCGAACCGATACAGAGACCTTCATAGATGAACTGATACCTGATGGTTACCCAAAATTTACTCATATTTTAGAGGGGCGTGATGATATGCCAGCTCATATTAAGTCTATGCTCTTTGGATGCCAACTGACAATTCCTGTAACAGATGGGAGATTGGCTCTTGGTACTTGGCAAGGGATATATTTGATTGAAGCACGTAACTATGCAGGTAGTAGAAGAGTGGTAGTTACACTGCAGGGCAATATGGTATAATTTGAGTATGAGAAGATCAACTGTTTTTATAGCAGTACTATTTACTGCATATGCATCAGCCGCAACTGTTCAGTGCAAGATAGAGAATGAACGTATCTACTGTACCTACCATCTTGATAGATCAGACAATCAAAATGGTAAATCTGTAGAGTTTCACTGGATCTCTCCAAAATCTCCAAAAGATGATCGTATTCGCCACTTCGATATACCACCACGATACGGTTCAGTTTATGACTATCGATTCCTACCTGGCAGATTAAAAGGTAGATGGCGTGTTGAAGTAATAGATCTAGATACTAATGAATCAGCTGAAACCACATTTGATATAAACTCAACAGATGACTCTATGTTTGAAGAGGATTAAAACAGAGTTGGCTGTTCAAGAGATTTGATTTTAAAACTCTTTCTATGAATTGGTGAAAGTCCATATTTTGCAATTGCTTCAATGTGTGCTTTAGTACCATAACCTTTATGTTTTTCAAAACCGTACTGAGGATATTTTTTAGATAACTCTACCATATATCGATCACGTGTTACTTTTGCAAGAATACTAGCGGCACTCACTTCAGGTATATCTGCATCAGCTTTAACTTGACAACGTAAATTCGAAATACCAAATGTAGTATTACCATCAAAAATATAATCTGCTGAAGGAACTTTTTGCATAATCTCTTTTAATCCAGAGATCAAACAGGCACTAATGCCAAGATTATCTATAGCTTCTGCATCAAAAGATACTATGTGATAGATGCTATTTTCAATTATAAGATCATATAGCTTTTCGCGCTTTTTCTCTATAAGCTTTTTTGAGTCGTTTAGCTCATTGATGGACTCTTTTAGAATAACCCCAGCTATTACCAAAGGACCTGCAACAGGTCCACGCCCAGCTTCATCTATTCCACATAGTTTATTTGTTAACTGTTGATTTTCATATAAACTCTGTCTTGTAAATTTTTGATTTACTCTCTTTGATAAATTTAAACTACTCATATTTTTAAAAACCTTACCTTTTTTATGGTTTAGATAGAAATATTGACAATATATAAATCTTTTTTTGTAAAATTATACAAGAAACTTTTTTAAGTTATAAATGACAATCTATTTTAAAATATGTGGAATAGATAGATTGTTATAGGAGCCGTTTTATGAACAATATATCTAAATTTAGACAGATTTTTATATATATGATAGTGATTCCTTCATTAATTGTAATGACCGCTTTTTTTATTAGTCTTAATGATAAGGTAAAAGAGATTAAAAAGATTACTAAAGAGAGAGATCAAAGTCTAATGATATTGGATGACATTAAATAGCTATCATATCTCAATCTCCATAATCCATTCATAAAAAGGTTTTGCTTCTACTTTTAATTTATTAAATATAAATTCAAAACTGTTTGATATAGTAAGTATAGTAATAGATTCTATTTTTAAACTCTCTATTTTATTTATCAATTTAGATACTTTTAAAGTTGAGTTTTGAGGATTGGTAAAAGGTGATAATAATATAGCTTGACTACTTTCTTTAATATAAAAATCAATACCTTCTGTATATGAATTATTAAGACCTTTTAAAATCATTTTATAGGCAGTGATAGAATATAGCTGTCCTATTAAAGATTTTTCAAAGTACATTGAAGCGGGTAGTGCAAAATCATAAATTAGAAGTCTTTTAGCTGATTTGGTTTGGTTATATTTTTTAACCCATCTTATAATTTGTCTATCTTCCCAATCTTTTACTGTCTTATATACTCTATCTTTTGAAAATTTATGCTCTCTTTTTAATGTTGTGTAGAGTTGATTTGGTGTTAAAGGTTTGCCTAAAAACTTTGATAGTGTGCGAAATAAGATTTGATCACTCTTTTCTGGGAATATGGATTTCATTATTTTATGTAATCTTTTTGTTAATAATGTTTCATGAATAGTTGCCATTTCTGGCAAAGACCCTGTTTTTAGGTAGTGTGAAAATGAGTGTTCTAAATGTATATGTCGCTTTTCAAATGCCAAATACTCTTCAAAATCTAAAGGTTGAAGAGAGATATTTAAAAATGGTTCAGATGTTAGAGCTTTTTGGGAAGCTACAATTAATTGTTTGCATTTAGGCAGAGTTATTGAGTTGTCAAAGTGATCTATTGCAACTACTTCAATGTTATTTAAATTTATAAAGTTTTGAAGATTACTATTTAGTGTAGATTTATCTAATCTTACATCATTAAGATCTAAATAAAGATGCTTTTTTTTGGGAATATTAGATAAATAGTCTAAAAGAAGCCAAGTTTTTCCAGATTTTGGTGGACCATATATATTTACATGTTTACTTGGTATAGAGACTTTTCTCTCTATAAAGTTTAATGGTTTTGGTGTTGACTCATAAAGTACTTCTAACTGTTCCAATGCAAACCTTCCTTTTTATAAGGAAATAAATTTTAAGAAGTATAGCATAAAATGCCTATAGATAGTTGATTTGTTAGCAATTTTTGAGTATAATCTTGGCTCCAAAAAGCGTTGGTGGATGTAAAATCCATATACCAACAAGTTCTTTTAAGGGAAAAACCTATGGAAAAAATTCGACTTAAGCTCAAAGCGTACGATCATCGTGTGCTTGATCGATCAGTTGCTGCAATCGTAGAAGCAGTCAAGCGAACAGGAGCCGAAATACGCGGCCCAATTCCTATGCCTACAAAGATCAGACGCTATACAGTGCTCAGATCACCTCATATCAATAAAGATTCACGCGAACAATTTGAAATCAGAATTCATGCACGTATGATAGATATTGTATCTGCTACACCTGATACAGTTGATTCGTTGATGAAACTTGATCTGGCACCAGAAGTAGACGTTGAAGTACGATCTATGGGTAATAAGGGGTAACGGATGGAATTCATCGTAGAAAAAATCGGCATGAGCCGTACAATTAATGTACCGAGTATCCCTGTCACGCTTCTAAAAGTGCAGGATGTAAAAGTGTGCGAGATCACTGAAGATGGTCGTGCAATAGTTGCATATGCAAGTGGTAAGAAACGCAATAAAGCTATTGAAGGTCAGCAGAAAAAGTATGGGTTAAGCCCAGAATATAATAGATTTGCGACTATTAAAGTAGCTAATACAGAAGCTGGTGATCTTGATTTGACACCACTTACTGAAGCTAAAAAAGTTAAAACAACTTTCAAAAGCAAAGGTCGCGGATTTGCAGGTGTTATGAAGCGATGGAACTTTGCAGGTGGTCCAAGAAGCCACGGTTCCCGTTTCCACAGAGCACCTGGTTCAATCGGTAACTGTGAATGGCCTGGACGCGTACAGCCGGGACAAAAAATGCCTGGTCACTATGGTAATGCAACTGTTACCGTTAAAAATGAGATCGTATCGTTCGATCCTGAAAACAAGATCCTTGTTGTTAAGGGTGCAGTTCCGGGACCAAACGGTGCGATGGGTCGAGTAAGGATTTCTAAATGAGTACAGCAGTAGTTTTAAATGAAAACCTGGAAAAAGCGGGAGACGCTGAAGTTCCTGCAAGCTTCCTTGAAGCAAGTGCACATAACTTATATCTTTATGTTAAGTCATATCAAGCAGCACTGCGTGCAAACACTGCACACAGCAAAAACCGCTCTGCTGTAAGTGGTGGCGGTAAGAAGCCTTGGTCTCAAAAGGGACGTGGCGGTGCAAGAGCTGGTTCTATTCGAAGCCCACTTTTTGTCGGTGGTGGTGCAGCGTTTGGACCAAAAGCAAACCGCAACTATGACCAAAAAGTTAACAAAAAGCAGAAAAAGCTTGCTTTGAAGCATGCATTAGCAGAGAAAGCGGCTAATGGAAAACTATTTATTGTTGATAATATCGAAGTTGCAAGCGGAAAAACAAAAGATGCTGCAGCGATGATGAAAAAACTTGGCGAGCGTGATGCTCTGTGGGTAAAGTCTTTGATCGATGACAAAACCTATATGGCATTTAGAAATCTTCCGAACTGTTATTTGATCGAAGAGAATGAACTCAACGGCTATCTTGCAGCAGCGTATCACGCGGTTGTCATTGAGAAAGCGGTTTGGGAAAATCTGACAAAAGAGGGCTAAGATGGCGGATATTACAGATATCAAATCAATAGTTTACACTGAAAAGACATTGGGCCTTCAGGAAGAGGGTGTCATTGTGGTTCAGACATCTCCAAAAGTGACAAAGAATCAGCTTAAAGCGATCTTTAAAGAGTACTTTGGTGTGAACCCTTTGAAAGTCAACTCTCTTCGCCAAAGCGGTAAAGTAAAGCGTTTCCGAGGAAAAGAGGGGAAACGTGCAGATTTTAAAAAGTTCTATGTGAAGCTACCGGAAGGTGCTAACATTGAGAGCTTGAGCGCGTAAGGGATAGGCAATGGCAATTAAAACATATAAACCATATACACCTAGCCGACGCTATATGAGCGTTGTTGACAGTAGCGATATTACATCTAAACCAACAGTTCGCAAACTGTTGAAAAAACTTCCGGCTAAAGCTGGACGTAACAATAATGGTCGTATCACTTCTCGTCATAAAGAGGCGGGTGCAAAAAAACTTTATCGTATCATCGACTTCAAACGAAATAAATTTGGTGTTGAAGGTACTGTTGCAACAATCGAGTATGATCCATATAGAAACTGCCGTATCTGCCTAATCAACTATGCAGATGGTGACAAACGCTATATTCTTCAGCCAAGTGGCTTGAAAGTAGGCGATAAAGTTCAAGCAGCTGAAGGCGGACTTGACATTAAGCCTGGTAATGCTATGAAGTTGAAAAATATCCCTGTTGGTACTCTTGTACACAACATTGAGATGAAGCCTGGTAAAGGTGGACAGCTTGTACGAAGTGCTGGCGGATATGCTCAGATTATGGGACGTGAAGATAAATATGTCATCATTCGTATGCCTAGTTCTGAAATGCGTAAGATTCTCGGTGAGTGTATGGCAACAGTCGGTACTGTTGGAAACGAAGAGTTTGCAAATATCGTAATTGGTAAAGCTGGTCGAAGCAGACACCTTGGTATTAGACCTCAGACTCGTGGTTCTGCAATGAACCCAATCGATCACCCTCATGGTGGTGGTGAAGGTAAAACAAACTCTGGTCGTCATCCAGTAACACCTTGGGGTATGCCGACTAAAGGCTTTAAAACTCGTCGTAAAAAAGCTAGTGATAAACTGATCATTTCACGACGCAAGAAAAAATAAGAGGGTAAGACATGGCAAG
>CAZGCF010000078.1:0-6093 GCA_964524095.1 uncultured Campylobacterales bacterium
ATAGTATAGCTACTATTCTATTATAATATAAGTTGCAATGCAATTGTATTAAAGAGTTGGAAGAAACTTGGTGTTACTTCCAACTTTAAAGTTTTTAATGAGTTTTAAACGTTATAAAATTCTCTATACCATTTTACGAAGTTATTGATTCCCTCTTCTATTGGAGTTGCTGGTTTATAGCCTAAATCTTCTATTAGATCAGTAACATCTGCATATGTTGCAGGAACATCGCCAGGTTGAATTGGTAGCATATTCTTTTCTGCTTTTTTGCCAATAGCATTTTCTATAGCTTCTATAAAGTCCATTAATTTTACCGGGTTATTATTACCTATATTGTAAATTTTATAAGGTGCTTTACTGCTACCTGGGTCTGGTTGCTTTCCACTCCAGTTTGGATCTCCTTTTGGTGGATTGTCTATAACTCTTATGACACCTTCTACAATATCATCAATATATGTAAAGTCACGTTTCATTTCACCATAGTTAAATACATCTATAGGCTTTCCTTCCAAAATCGCTTTTGTAAACAAAAAAAGTGCCATATCTGGGCGACCCCATGGTCCATAAACTGTAAAAAACCGTAAACCTGTTGTTGGCAGATTGTAAAGATGACTGTAAGTATGAGCCATTAACTCATTTGATTTTTTGCTTGCTGCGTACAAGCTTATAGGGTGGTCAACATTGTCGTGTACAGAAAATGGCATTGTCTCATTTAAACCATAAACACTTGAGCTGCTGGCATAAACCAAATGTTTTACACCATTATGTCTGCAAGCTTCAAGAATGTTGATAAAGCTAACTATATTACTGTCAATATATGCATAAGGGTTTGTTAAACTATAACGTACACCTGCTTGTGCCGCAAGGTTACATACTTTATCAAACTTCTCATTTTCAAAAAGCTTGGTTATTGCATCTCTATCTTCAAGATTTAGTTTTATAAATTTGTAATTATCATACTTTTTACTTTGAATTAGCTTTCCATAATCTATATTTTCAACATTCTCTATGCCTGTATCTTCAAGTCTTCCATATTTAACTCGTAAGTCGTAATAGTCATTTATATTGTCAAGTCCAACAACTTCATCACCACGTTCAAGTAGTCGTTTTATTAGATGGTATCCTATAAATCCTGCTGTTCCTGTAACTAATATTTTCATTATTTTCTCACCTATCTATTGATTTAAAATGGTTTGGAAGATTATAACGAAAGATTGCTAGTTGTGTTATGAATTTAAGAAGTTATATCACCCTTACTTAAATAAGAAGGGTGATATAAACGCAGAGAGTAGAGTTATTTTTTACATTCGCCAACTGTTATCTCTTTGCGGTTTTTTTCTACTATTTTAGAACCAATTCCTTTTACACTGGTAAGATCATCTATATTTTTAAAACAGTGATTTTTTCTATAGGCAACAATTGCTTCTGCTTTAGCTTTGCCTACACCTTTAAGTGTCATCAGCTCATCTATTGAGGCATTATTTATATCTACTGACGCAAATAGTGATACAACTGTTACAACAGAACCAAATAGTACTCTTGATACAAATGTTCTCACAGTTTGCTCCTTTAGATAATTTTGAACATAAAAGATATAAACAATTACCAAACATATAAAATTGTAATTGGTAGTTGATGTGTAATATCTTTTAGTTCGAATATATTTTACAATATTAAATAATTAACTATCCTTAATAGAACAATATTAAAACTCTTATAGTAGATGTATGTTAAATAAAATTATTAATGAAGATATATTTTTTTAAAAGTGTATAGGAGAAGTCCCTTCCAAATTATGGAAGGGAAAGCATAAGAGGTTATTCTGCTAAAGCTGATTTAGATTGTTCAACAATTTTTGAAAATGCTGCAGGATTATTCATTGCCATATCTGCAAGAATTTTTCTATCTAGCTCTATACCAGCTTTTTTCAAACCATGCATAAAAGTTGAGTAGTTTATGTCATTTAGACGGCACGCTGCATTGATACGGATAATCCAAAGTTTTCTAAACTCTCTTTTTTTCTGTTTTCTGTCACGATAAGCATATACAAGACTTCTTTCTACTTGCTCTTTTGCTTTTCTAAAATGTTTTCTTCTTCCACTATAGAAACCTTTTGCAAGTTTCAATATCTTTTTATGTCGTCTTCTTCTTACGACTCCAGTTTTGACTCTTGGCATATCTCTTTCCTTTCTTTACCTAATTTTCATCTATTTGATGTTAGGTGTCGGTCTAAGCCGAACTTGCCCGTAGTAGTACATTTTAGTGTACTTTTGGGGAACTATGATCCTACTTTTTCCAATTAGCTAAGCATATTTTTTACGCGAGCTACATCTACATCAGCAACATATTGTGCTGAGCGAAGTTTACGTTTACGCTTTTGGCTCATTTTAGTCAAAATATGGCTTCTAAACGCAGAACCACGCTTAATACTGCCATTTTTTTTGACTTTAAAACGTTTTGCCGCACCACGTACCGTCTTCATTTTAGGCATGAACATCCTCCTTTTTAAGATAAACACAACAGAAAACTATTTTGTGAAAATTTTCTGTGTGCAAAATGGGGCGTAATTATATCAAAAAAATGTCTAATTCAAAAATGGTTATTATTTTAACAAACCTTAAAGCCAAATCAAAATAAAATACAACACTATTCTAATTAAACTTTGCTTTTTTAAAATTGTTAAGGAATATATATGAACGATCAAATATTTAAAAATCCAAAAATAGCAATAATAGGTTTAGGCTACGTGGGGCTTCCCCTTGCTCACGCATTTGCAAGCAAATATAGAGTAGTTGGCTTTGACATAAATCAAAAAAGAGTAGATGAGCTAAATGATGCAATTGATAGCACACTTGAGTTAAGCAATGAACAACTAAAAGAGGTTCTACCAAAATTTAATAAAAGTTTAACTACTAACTACCTACTACTAACTACCAACTTAGATGATATTAAAGATTGCAATGTCTATATAGTAACTGTTCCAACCCCAATAGATGAGCATAAAACTCCAGACCTTACCCCGCTAAAAAAAGCGAGTGAAACCATAGGAAAAGTATTAAAACCAAATGATATAGTTATCTATGAGAGTACAGTTTATCCAGGAGCTACAGAAGAGGTATGTGTACCCATTTTAGAAAAAACAAGTGGACTAAAATATATCTCAAATAATAATTCTCAATTCTCAATTCTCAATTCTCAATTAAACCAAGAAGGTTTTTACTGCGGTTACTCTCCAGAGCGTATAAATCCAGGTGATAAAGAGCATACAGTTACAAAAATCCTAAAAGTTACATCCGGTTCAACTCCAGAAGTTGCAAAATATATAGATGATCTATATAAAAGTGTAATTACAGCAGGAACCCATTTGGCACCAAGTATAAAAGTAGCAGAAGCTGCTAAAGTTATAGAAAATGCTCAACGAGATATAAACATAGCATTCGTAAATGAACTTGCTTTAATATTTGATAAATTAGGAATAGATACACACGATGTATTGAAAGCTGCCGGAACAAAATGGAACTTCTTGCCTTTTAAACCTGGACTTGTAGGCGGTCACTGTATAGGAGTTGATCCATACTATCTAACATACAAAGCAAAAGAGGTAGGCTACCATCCAGAAGTCATCTTAGCAGGTAGAAGAATAAATGACAATATGGGAGTCCACGTAGCCAATAAAGTTGTAAAACTGATGATTCATAAAGGACATACCATAAAAGGCTCCAAAGTATTGATACTTGGAATAACATTTAAAGAGAACTGCCCAGATATTAGAAACAGTAGAGTAATAGATGTTATAAGAGAGCTGAAAGAGTTTGGTTGCAATGTAGATGTTTATGACCCTTGGGCAGATAAAGAAGAGGTTAAAAGAGAATATAATATTGATCTTTTACAAATAACAAATAACCAATTACCAATAACCAATTACGACTCTATAGTTCTTGCAGTTGCCCATAATGAGTTTAAAGAGTTGTCGCTTTCACTTAAAAATGATACTGTAGTATATGACATAAAAGGTGTGTTAAATAAGAATATAGTTGATGGAAGATTATAAAAGCAGATGATTAAAAAACTAAATTCACTCTTGACTAAAAGAGATAAGCAGTTTCTATTTATATTATTGCTATTTTCTATTTTTATCTCAATAATTGAGACAGTTGGAATTTCGGTTATAATGCCCTTTATTGCACTTGCAAGCGATTTTAGTCAAATACATAATAATGAGTATTATAAAACTCTTTATCAACTTTTAGGTTTTACTAAAGAGGTTGATTTTGTAATTGCATTTGGAGTTTTTTTAATCTTTTTCTACATTTTTAGAAGTGGTATTAATATGCTCTATTTTCATCTGCTTTCTCGTTTCTCTTTTGGGCGTTATCATCTTATAGCTTATCGACTTTTTGAAAACTATATAGGTATGCCTTATCGTCATTTTATTGAGCGAAATAGTAGTGAGTTAACTAAAGTGATTATAAATGAGGCACAGCATCTTACACAGTTAATATCTTCAATACTTTTTATGTTGAGTGAGGTATTTATAATAATTTTTATTTATAGTATGTTTATATATGTAAACTGGAAGATAACTCTACTTTTAACTGCAATTTTGGTTTTGAATGCTCTCTTTATGACTAAAACAGTATCAAAAATTATTAAACGTCAAGGTATAAAAAGAGAAGAGTTTCAAAAGCGCTTTTATGATGTAATAAATTCAACATTTGGTAACTTTAAAATGATAAAACTTAGAGGAGAAGAGGAGAGAATCAAAGAGAAGTTTGCAGAGTATAGTTTTGGTTTTGCACGTACAAATATCATAAATCAAACTTTGGCACATTTTCCCAGACTTTTTTTAGAAGCAATAGGTTTTTCATTAGTTAGTTTTATAATTATCTATCTTGTTTTTAAGTATCAATCAGATATATCTTCAGCATTTGGGCTACTTTCGATGTTTGTTTTAGGGTTGTATAGGCTTATGCCCTCAGTTAATAGGATTTTATCTAGTTACAATCAGGTGTTATTCTATATGAAATCTTTAGAGCTTATACATAATGATCTAATTTATGAAGTAGAAGATTTAAGTGATGAAGAGATTAAATTTGAAAAAGAGATAGAGTTGAGAAATGTAAGCTTTTCTTATATAGAAGGAAAAGAGATCTTGAATAATATTAATTTAACTATTAAAAAGGGTGAAAAGATAGCACTTACTGGAGAAAGCGGAAGTGGCAAAAGTACATTGGTAGATATTATAATAGGGCTTTACCGTCCCAGCAAAGGGGAGGTACATATTGATCGTAAAATTTTAAATGAAAGAAATGTAAAGTCGTGGAGAAAAAAGATAGGTTATATTCCACAAACAATATATCTTTTTGATGGTACAGTGGCACAAAACATAGCACTTGGTGAAGAGGTAGATGAGAAAAAGATGGTAGAAGTTTTGAAAAAAGCAAATATTTGGGACTTTTTAAAAGAGCATCATCAAGGTTTAGAAACTAAGGTAGGTGAGGGAGGTATTAAACTTAGTGGTGGGCAAAAACAGCGCATTGCTATAGCTAGAGCGCTCTATAGTGATCCAGAAGTTTTAGTATTAGATGAAGCTACATCAGCATTAGACAATGAAACAGAAGCAAAGATAATGGATGAGATCTATAAAGTTAGTGAAGATAAAACTTTAATTATCATTGCACATAGGCTTAGTACATTAGATAATTGTCAAAAGATTTATGTACTTAAAAATGGAAAAATAGAAAAAATTATTAAGAGTAGTAGTTTTATGCGAGGAGAATAAAATGAAAAATTTTGCACTGATTGGAGCTGCTGGATATATTGCTCCAAGACATATGAAAGCAATCAAAGAGACAAACAATAATTTAGTTGCCGCATTGGATAAGTGTGATAGTGTAGGTATTATTGATAGCTATTTTCCTGATGCCCACTTTTTTACAGAGTTTGAACGTTTTGATCGTTTTGTAGATAAGTGGCATAGAGAGCATGATAAGCGCATTGAGTATGTAAGTATTTGCTCTCCAAACTATCTTCACGACGCACATATACGCTTTGCTCTAAGAAGTGGAGCAGATGCAATTTGTGAAAAGCCAC
>CAZGCF010000079.1:0-6089 GCA_964524095.1 uncultured Campylobacterales bacterium
TTCTATTGTAGCAGATGTGATTTTGTGGCTAAGTTCTTCTATTTTTGCCTTGAAATTTTCATCTTTATCTATTATTTCATTGATTTTTTTCATTGCATGACTTACAGCAGTATGATCTTTCATACCAAAATATTGAGCAAGGCTTGGCATAGAGTTAGGTGTTAGCGATCTTGCTAAATATATAACAATACGTCTTGCTTCAACAATTTTACGACTTCTGCTTTTGCTTTTTATTTCACTTGGTTTTATATTAAGTTCTTTTGAAGCTACTTTTACAATGTCATCGATTGTAATATTTTCAGAGCGCTCTTTAATCTGGTTTTTTACTACATTTTTAGCAAACTCCAATGTAATGCTTTGATTCATCATATTTGCGAAAGCATTTAATTGAATGATTATACCTTCAATTTCGCGGATATTATTTCCCATGTTAGCGGCTATGTAGTTGACAATTTCGTTATCGATATGAATACCGTTAAGTTCGCATTTTTTCTTGATAATTGCAATTTTTGTTTCAAGTTCAGGTGGTTGAATATCTACTATAAGCCCCCACTCAAATCTACTTCTTAATCTCTCTTCAAGTCCTGCAATCTTTTTTGGGTGTTGATCAGATGTCATAACTATCTGTTTTCCATTTCCGTGAAGCTCATTAAATGTATGAAATAGCTCTTTTTGTGTCTCCTCTTTTCTACTAAGAAATTGAATATCGTCTAATAGTAGAATATCGCATTTTCTATATTTATCACGAAAACGATCCATAGTGCCATTTCTAAGGTGGTGAGTAAATTGGTTCATAAACTGCTCTAAAGATGTAAATATCACCTGTTTATTTTTTGTAAGGTTGAAATTTCCTATAGCATGTAATAGGTGAGTTTTACCTAATCCTGCACCACCATAAATAAAGAGAGGATTATACTGTTCACCTGGCTTTTCTGCTACACGTAGAGCTGCTGTATAGGCAAATTGGTTTGAACTACCTACAACAAAACTTTCAAATGTATATGATGGGTTTAGTATTGTACTTTTTGATGAACTTTTCGATAGACCAGTTTCGTTATTTGTTTCATTGGTTTGTCCAGTTGATACTCTTTTATTATTTTTAACCTCAATAACAATTTGAGGCTTAATACCAGTTTTAAGTTCAAATAGATGAGAAAGTTTATTGCCATATCTAGTTTTTACCCATCTAGCTACTAATGGGTTAGGTGCATAGAATATTGCAATATCTGAACGTGATGCATCTTCATCAAATGAGAGCTGTTTTATGTAACGTTCATATTCAATTTGAGGAATCTCCTGCTTTAATAGTTCTAAAATTTTATCAACTAGCATAATTTTCAACCTGTGAATAAAGTGTGTGAAAAGTTTAGGTTATTTTATCCCATTTTCGCTAAAATGTGGATGACAAGAGTGTGAAAATTGAGTTATTCACAGTGTGAATAAAAAGGTGAATAGTGTGAATATTTTAGGAATAGATCCAGGAAGTAGAAACTGTGGTTATGCCATAGTAAAAAAAGATGGTCGCTCTTTACATCTTGTTGAAGCAGGTTTAATAAAGATACGTGAACGTGAACTTCAACATCAGATTGTAGAACTTGTTGAGGGATTGGATCTGATCTTAAAAGGTAATATTGTTGACGAGGTTGCAATAGAGGATATATTTTTTGCATTTAATCCAAAAACAGTTTTAAAGCTTGCTCAATTTAGAGGTGCTTTGAGTCTGAAGATTTTGCAAGAGATAGGTAATTTTGCTGAATATACGCCTCTACAAGTAAAAAAAGCATTGACAGGTAATGGTAAAGCTGGTAAAGAGCAGGTTGCTTTTATGGTAAAAAAGATTTTAAAAATTAATAAAGAGATTAAACCACTAGATATTACAGATGCAATGGCTGTTGCCATTACACATGCTCAAAGAGTAAAAATCTATTAATTTCTAATTTTCATACTCTTTTACTGTAAATAGATATTTATGTTCATCTGGTAGTGTATTGTATATTTCATATGCAAGATCTCTTATTTCCCAAAGAGCTGACTTATCACTTCTTAACTCTAAAAAGTTTTGAAGGCTTCTTGCATTTATTGTCCAAGTTAGTTCAGTTTTATAACATTCAGGTAAAGCATATTTTGCTTTATCATTTGGAATACCAGCTACTAAAAGTTGACGTAAATTTTCAAGAGCCATAACGCTATATCTGTTTACTTCATCATTATCTGTTAAAACAATATATTTGCTTGCTCTTTTTAGATCTGGTGCTAAAATAAAGAATTCACCAACATCTTTATTGGTTCTCTTCTCTCTGCTTAAAAATGTCTTTTCATTTTTTAATTCTTTTAAAGTATATCTAGTACTTTTTACACTGAGACTAGCAATTCTATGTCTTGCTAACTCTTGAAGTACAGCACGGCTTATACCTTGAATATAGAATGTATAAATTAGATGTTCTAAGGTACTTGAGTGTTTAAATCTATTACCAACTCTATCAATTAACTCTTTATCTTTTTCTCCTCCAGAATCGCTTTTATTAAAGCTTTGCCAACAGGTTCTTATAGCGTGTGCACATACTTCTAATGGAGTATGTTGTAATAGGGTGATTTTCATAGTTTAGAGCTCCTTTTATAAATAGGAAAAGAGAATATACAATTATATCAAAGGTAACTTATTTAATTTAGGATATATTTGAAGAGTAATTGTAAATTGAGCTTTTATTTAGTTTGAGTAGTTAAAAAGATTATTAACCGGTACTTAGAAGTAGTACCGGAGTATATAAATTATTGTTTTAGTTGAAGTAGCGTTTGTAACATTTGATCTGATGTAGTTATGGTTTTTGAGTTTGCTTGGAATCCTCGTTGTACAATAATCAATTGTGTTAGTGAACGGCTAAGATCTACGTTACTCATTTCTAGAGAACTTGCTTGGACAAAACCTCTTTTTCCGGTTGCAGCCGCTCCAATAATTGGATCACCAGAGTTTGAAGTCTGTATAAATGTGTTTCCTCCATCACTCTCTAAACCTTCATTGTTAGCAAAGTTTGCCATAGCAACTTTTGCTAATCCAAAACTTCTACCATTTGTAAAACTACCTATAATTGTTCCTGTCTCATCAATACGAATTCCATTTAAGTCTCCGCCGGGATAACCATCTTGGCTAATTCCTGATGTTGTAGATGGATTATCAAAGCTTGTCATTCCATCAAAATCACCAAACTTTCCTAAATCTATATTAATATTTTGGTTTGGAGTTGAACCATTGTTTGCTGTAAAAGTTATACTTGTTGGTGAATAGTTTTGTAGTGAACCATCTGAATTAAACTTTACTGATCCCATAACAATATTTTTAGGTTCGATACCCCCATTAATATCACCTGGTTTTGGTACTGATATCTTCATCTGCCACTCTGTACCACCATCATCAGTATAACCTATTTTAACAAACTCAAATCTTACTGTATGTTTTGTACCTAATGAGTCAAATATATCGATACTTGCGGCATGTGAAGCAGCAGTAATTTGTTGAGATGTTCTTACTCCTGATCCAAGAGGAAGATTCCCTTGTAGTGCTGAAAATGTATCTGTAAATTTTGTATTAGCAGAAATATCGTTTGTTGCATCTGTTAAAGCTGTAACTGCGATAGATAGATCCCAGTCATTGATATCAGTATCTGCTTGGTTGGTATCGTTTCCATCACCATCATCATCAGTTCCATCAGCTACAATTTCATCACCATCATCAGAGTTAAATGCATCACCAGCAGGGTTGGTTATTTGAAATTTACCCTCTTCATTTATTGTAACTTCCACACCATCATTTTTATCAGTAGAATCAATTGTGCCATCTCCTGAATAGTCAGTATGGAGTCTAAAGTTAGTCTGAATTGCATTTCTTAGATCTTCAGTTGTATGAAAAAACTGTTTTGAGCTATCATCAGATGGTGGAGTATAACTTATAGGTGTCTTTTTATAAACATATTGGTATGCTGTAATTACCGATACACTATTTAAACTGGTATCATCATCACTTTGCACTTCAAGTTTAATATTTTTAGAACTTGCTTCAGTACCACTTTGATTATCATTTATAAGAGTTAAAGTATTTGAAGTTGATGAAGCGTTTATACCTGTTTCAATAGAGTGCTCATTTATAGCATTTACTATTTGAGCCATTTTTTCTTCTTCTGTACCACTTAAATCAACATTTATCTCTACACCATTTAAAATAACATGAAATTTAGATGCAGTTGTATCTATTGTTTGTTCATTTACAGCATCTGTTGCACTGACCCATATACCTTGACCATCCTGTAGTGCAAATGCTTCACCATTCGCATTAAATAGTGAACCAAAATCTTGTCCCTGTTCATAAACATTTTCATCTAAATCAAAAATAACATCATTAGTATCGTTTTCAGTATGGATTTCATCACTAGTTTGTATTCCATCTTCATTTTTATCAACCCAGTTGTGATTTGAATCCAATCTATAAATAGGAGTTTTATTTACTATTGTATCACCAGAGTTAAGGTTTGCTTTTAGTGTTACAATTGTTGATGCTTTTGCTGGGGTAGTTAACCCAGGTGGAATTTTAATGTTTTGTATAGGTGCAGTTGAGTCGATAAATCCAGTATCAGGATCTCTAAGCCAACCTTGTACAATATATCCGTTGTTATCTACGAAGTTACCGTTTGCATCAAATGAAAATGCCCCATTTCTTGTATATTTATAAGTTGAACCGCCATCCGAACTTACTATAAAAAAGCCATCACCTTGAATTGCCATATCGGTATTTCTATCTGTTGTTTGAACAGAACCTTGTTTAAAAATCTTTGTTATTGATCCAACTTGAGAACCGAGTCCAACTTGCATTGGGTTTTTACCACCAAGTTTATCTTGTGGAGCTGTTGCAATTTTTGATGTTTGGCTTAAAAGATCTGCAAAATCTACTCGGCTATATTTAAAGCCAGTGGTATTTACATTTGCGATGTTGTTACCTTCAACATCCATTGCTATTTGGTGTGCCTGCAATCCAGAGACACCAGCCCAAAGTGATCGCATCATATGGCTATCCTTTGATATTGATTTTTACTCTTTATTTCAATAAGCATTTTTTGTTCCTATTTTTTCATTTCTATAGCTTTTTGAATCATTTGATCGCTTGTTGTAATAGTTTTTGCGTTTGCACCAAATGCTTTTTGCATAACTATCAACTCTGTTAACGCTTGTGTAAGGTTTACATTACTATTTTCTAATCTGTTAGAGTAAATTGTTTTTATTACTTCACCATTTTCATCAGTATATAGAAATGCTTTACCACTATTAGAAGTATATTGGAAGTAGTTACTCCCAACCTTTTCAAGACCTTGATCATTTTGAAAGTTATAAACAGGAATATTTGCTATAGGAGAAGATTTACCATTATCAAAAATTGCATATACAATACCATTATTCTCTATTACATACTCTTTAAGCTCTCCTGCTAAATAACCATCATGCTCCTCTTTATATAGAGAAGAGTCTCCTACAATAGATACAATACCGTCATAACCGCTAAACTCTATATTTTTATTATAAGGAGTTCCTATTTTTACATCAATTGTTCCTCCATCAGCTCTTTTTAATGGTTCAAAACTATTTGAGATGAGTGCTCCACTGCTATCAAATGTTAAAGAGCCATTTTTAGAATCTATAACATTTCCGTTACTATCTAATATTTTCATAGTACCGTTCCAGACAACTCCATCACTATTTTGAGGAACAACTTTGGTAAAACTCATATCTAGAGTTCCCTTTTCACCTGTTTCTAAAATTACAGGTGTTGCAAAGTGTGCTGTATTTGGTATTTCTTGATATGTATTGAGCTCAACTTTTTCTACACTTATTGGAGATTTATTTAATGGATCCAATGTTGATATATCTGCATTATTAAGAGACCAAGTGAGATCTTTATTTAGTTCTGTTTGAAGTGTTATCTCTTTTCCATCGCTATTTTTTAGTGTAATAAAAACTGTATCACCCTCTTTTGGATTTAGTATTGTGTTTTCAGTTGTTACTCTACCATTTATAGTGAAACTTGTATCATTAATGCTTTCACTATA
>CAZGCF010000080.1:0-5995 GCA_964524095.1 uncultured Campylobacterales bacterium
ATTTGAAACATCGTTTTATAGAACTGGTTTGTTTGTGGAGATAAAAAATGGAATTTCGCCAGAGAGTCCTTGCAGATTTAAAAACTTTTTAGAAGAGACCTGTTTATAGATAGTTTCAAACTTCAGATCAAGGTTTTCTATCTTCATTTTTGTAAACCTTTGTAGTACTCTATCTCACTATCACTCACAAGCAGAGCTTTTAAAAGCATAATATCATCATTAATTAGTAAATGAATTATAGATTCTGAAAGTAAAGGTTTAGTTATACATGGATTTTTTGTACTCTCAATCAATCCAACTTCCGCCAATATGCGATACACTACCTGACGCAACTTTTTTTGAGTTGTTTCAGAGATTGAACCAAGCTTTTTTGATATAGCAGATTTACTTTCAAAAAAAGAGTTATAGTCGCTTGCTTCTATCTGATAATCAAATAGCAAGAACTTCTCTCTTACCACTTCAATGACAAATTCATAAATAAATCTATAACTCTTAAGGCAACCAACAAATGACAAAACTTTTAGATCCTCCATAGGTGCACTATTAAAGTATCTAAGCTCATCTTCACTAAATTGTTTAATTCGCTTTTTTAGTTCGTTAAATACTCTTTTACGCGTAGCCAAACTATTTTTTTGAAGAAGATTCTCCTCTAAAACCTTCTGTTTAACCACTTCCCAATCTCTTGTCTGTTCAAAAAGAGTTGCCATCTCTTTTGTTTCGTAAGGTAATAGTGAGGCTGTTATAAATGAAAGTGTATAGTCGATGATCTATCTCCTTAATAAATAAAGTCATAATCCCGAATAAGGGATTAGACTTTAATCTTAAAATCATTTAGAGATCAATGCCTCTTTTAAGACCTCTTCAATTCGTGTAACAGGAACTATCTCTAAACTCTCTTTTACACTTTCAGGAATATCATCTAAATCTCGCTTATAGTTTTTCATTGGAATTAGCACTTTTTTCATTTTTGCCTTATCTGCCGCAATCAACTTCTCTTTCAATCCACCTATAGGAAGAACTTTACCTGTCAATGTAAGTTCACCTGTCATTGCTACATCAGCACGTACTTTGTAATCTCCCAATATTGATGCTATTGCAGTTGCCATTGTAATACCTGCACTTGGTCCATCTTTTGGAGTAGCACCTTCAGGGACGTGAATGTGAAGATCATATCTTTTATAGACTTCACTTGGCTCCAATTTTATATTCTCTTCTCTCTCTTTAGCTGTTTTATAGATAATAGACTCATCTATTTTCAATTTCCCCTGATCAATCTGTGTCTTAATAACACTTAGTGCAATACGGGCAGACTCTTTCATAACTTCACCAAGGCTTCCAGTTAACTGCAATCCGCCTTTGCCTTTTATCTTGATACTCTCTATTTTTAAAACATCTCCGCCAACTGCAGTCCAAGCCAATCCATTTACTACACCTACAGTAGGAACATTGTCTGTTGGATCAATCTCAAATACAGGCTTATCTAAAAACTCTTTTAAATTTTTAACACTTACATTTACTTTTCCAATCTCTGGATTGGTCAAAATCTCTTTTGCCGCTTTTCGTACCATATCGGCAACTCTACGGCGCAAATTACGTACTCCAGCTTCACGAGTATAGTTTTCAATCACCATTTCAAGTGCCGCTTTCGAGATGGAAAACTCATTTCTTTTTAGAGCATGTTTTTTCAACTCTTGAGGGATCAGATAACGCTTGGCAATCTCATACTTCTCTTGCGGTGTGTAACTGCTTAAGAAAATAAACTCCATCCTGTCACGCAATGGTCCTGGAATCGCTCCAATATCGTTAGCTGTTGCAATAAAAATGACATGACTAAGATCGATATTAAAGTTCAAATAGTAGTCACGAAATTCACTGTTTTGTTCAGGATCAAGTATTTCAAGAAGTACCGATGTAGGATCACCTCTCATACTTCTGCCAACTTTATCTATCTCATCAAGAACCATTACAGGGTTCATCTCGCCTGCATCAATGAGTCCTTGAACAATTCGACCCGGCATTGCTCCAATATATGTACGTCTGTGACCTCTAAGCTCATTAACATCTTCCAAACCACCAAGTGCAATGCGAACCAATTTTCGCTTAAGTGCTTTTGCAATAGAGTTTGCCAAAGATGTTTTACCAACACCAGGAGGTCCTGCAAAACATAAAATAGCACCCTTTATCTGCTTATCTGCCACACCTCTAAGCTCTGCTAATTCACGTACAGAAAAATACTCTACAATTCTCTCTTTTGGCTTTTTAAGTGAGTAGTGATCTTTATCAAGCTGTTTTTGAACATCTTCAACTTTAAGATGTTTCTTAGAGTGTTTACCAAATGGAACCTCTAAAACCCAGTCAAGATAACCTTGAATGAGATTGGCATCAGCTGAATCTGGATGCATACGTGCAAAACGGTCAATCTGTTTTTTAACCTCTTTGTATGCATCTTTCTCCATAAAAGGCTTTTTCTCTTCAAGCTTTTTATAGTACTCTTCAATCTCCTCTTCTCTTTGAGTATCGGTACCAAGCTCTTGTTGAATCTGCTTTAACTGCTCTTTTAGAAAATACTCTTTATTTACCTTCTCTATACGGCTGTGAACTTTTGATCGTATCTCTTTTTGAAGTTTACTGGCTTCAATCTCTTCACTGATTATATCTATAAGCAGAAGAAGTCTCTTTTCTATATCTTCCTCTATAAAAAGCTTATATGACTCCTCTTTTTTTATCTTTATAGTGCTTGATATTAGATCAGCTATTCGATTTGGTTCATGATTCTCCTCAATTGTACGAAGAAGATCAGGTGGAAACTGATTTGAAACAGTAGAGAGCTGTTTTAGCTTTTCACGCAAAACTTCCATAAGTGCTTCAATCTTAAGCTCATTGTATGGTTCTGTTTGAATAATATCTACTTTTGCAGTAAGTGGAGATTCACTTACAGGTTCAAGAATCTTACCTCTTGCAAGCCCTTGAAAAAGAACTTTTATTCTACCGTCAGGAAGTGTCACTTTTCGCATAATAGAGCCAACAACACCGGCATCATAGATAGAGTCAAATGATCTCTCACCCTCTTGTCCTGGCTTTGTGGTACAAACTAAAACCAAAGAATTTGTATCTACCGCTTCAACTGCTGCATGTACATTCTTTTCGTCACTCAAAAAGATTGGTGAGATCATAAATGGGTATAAAAAGATATCATCTTCTACGAGAATGGGTATCTCTGCAGGAAATGCGCTGTAATCGCTTAACTGCATTACTCCTCCCTTTTTTATTTAAATTTTTCTTAAATATAGTCTTTTTTTAGATTTTTGTCAAGAGGCTAATATAACATCCAATCTATCCAGCTGTTTTCAGGCTGTTGAATATCATATTTTTTTATACGACTTTTACTATTTTTCTCTTCATATATCTTTGCCGCTTTAACTTTATTGCGCCTTTTGTAAAGTTCAGCAATACTCTCATTTATCATATACTCTGTCATCTCTAATCTTACTTGAATAGTTTGAACGTATGGTGTATAGATACCATTTGGATATTTCTCTACATATTTTTCTGCTTTTTTGAGTGTATCGAGTATCAATTTCTGATCACATCGTGGTGAATTTAACCCTAAAAATGCAGATTTTATCTTCAGATATTGTGCAAACTCTCTATTTTGCCGATTCCCATAACGTTTAATATACTCATCAAGATAGAAATTTGCCAGTAAATACTCCTCTGAATCCATATGAGCCTGTACTAAAATGAGCATTGCTTCTGGAATCAATGGTGAACTTACATGTTCGCTCTCTAGTGATGTAAAGTAACTATCTGCTTTTTCAAGATTTCCAGCTGATATGCTACTTATTAACTTCTGGTACCAATATATGGCAGGTTTCTCATACTCCTGTTTAACTTTTGAGGAGCAACCGCTATTAAATATTACAATGAATCCAAAAATTAAAAAAATAATTAAATTGCGAAACATTTAAAACCTTTACGATAAACTTGAAGGATGATTTTATCCGATATATTATTACTTATCTATTAATTGTATAAATGAGTTTAAAAATAAAACTGGAACATATTTTGCTTAGACAAATTAAAATTGATTTTAGGAGTATAATTTATGGAATATAAAGCTGTACTACCAATATTTGGTTTCGATGGTTGCAAAAGGGTCTCTCTTGAGCAGATAGATGATATCTTTTTTCGAATGGAAAATTTAGATAATAGATCTTTACCATCTTTTACACTTGTTTTGCCAACTGCACTAAGAGAGGACTATAACTTTGAGATTCCTGATCATGTAGTGCAAAAATTGGAGATAGAGAATCCAGAAGATGTAAAAGTACTCAACATAATGATTTTGAATACTCCAATAGAAACATCTCATGTTAACTTTATGGCACCATTGCTTTTTAATACAAAAAAGGGTTTAATGGGGCAGTTCGTAATAGAGCCAAAAGAGGGTCAAAACTTTGGTATTGCCGATAAACTTGGCGATTATATTATAAAAGAAGATGTTTCATAAAAGATTGTTAAGGAGATTTTTACGTGAAAATTACCATCATTGGTCCTGGAAAAATGGCATTGGCTCTTGCAAAAGGTTTAGAAAAGGAGCATGAACTCACTATAGTAGGACGTGATGGAGAGAGATTACTACAATTTACTGAGCAACTCTCAAAACATGCAAAAACAGCACTGCTAGAGAGATATGAGATTGATGAACAGGTAGTCTTACTCTGTGTAAAACCTTATGCACTTAACGATGTATCGGCGCAAATCAAAGGTAAAGCTAAAACTCTCTATTCAGTGTTAGCAGGTACAGATATTTCAAATCTTAAAAAGGCTATTAAAGCTGAAGAGTATGTAAGAGCTATGCCAAATCTTTCAGCCGAATTTTTCTCATCTATGACTACTTTAACTGGTGATCATAGAAAAAAAGGTGAAGCAAAAGAGCTATTTTCATCTATTGGTCAAACACTATGGGTTGAAAGTGAAAAAGAGCTTGATATTGCAACTGCTATAGCTGGTAGTGGACCAGCATATCTTGCATTAGTAGCTGAAGCTTTGGCTGACGGGGGAGTAAAAGAGGGATTGAAACGCTCAGATGCCATTAAGTTGGTTGAAGGTCTATTTTCAGGATTTTCACCTCTTCTTAAAAGTAACCATCCAGCTTTAATAAAAGATGCTGTTATGAGCCCTGGAGGAACCACAGCGGCAGGATATTCAACACTTGAAGAGAAAGGTGTACGCAACGCTTTTATAAAAGCAGTTGAGTCAGCTTATAACAGAACAAAAAAATAGTTGTGTATATTTTTGCACAACTATTTTAACTTCTCATAAATCAATATTTATCTCTGCAATTTATTAAGTTAAGATTTATCAAAACCAATCTATCTTATACTTTAACAAAAGAGCTAATCATTACGAGGGTTCTATTATGAAAAAATTTATCTTTCTACTCCTCTTCCTGTCGATAACAACACTTTTTGCAAAAACTATTATTGTGGATCAAAATAGTACATATTGTATGGAAGGTGACTTTTATGTCAACACTATAAGTGATGCTATCTCTAATGCTGATGATGGAGATACAATCAATATCTGTCCTGGAACATATAATGAGTCTATAACTATAAATAAAAAAGATTTAATTATTAGAGGTGTTGGTGAAGATATTGATGATGTTGTAATTGATAGTAGTGGATATACTATTAAGATTACCTCAGCAAGCAATTACAATATGGTTATGGAGCATTTTAGATTAAGAAAAAGAGGAGAGTTCTCTGAGTCAGCAATATGGGCAGATGGAAACTCCAACAATAGAATTGTCTTGAAAGATTTGATAATTGATTCAGATGGAAAAGGTTTAATGTTTCAAAATGGATTCTCTTGTGCTATGAATGTAACTATTAGAAGTAAAAACAGAGGCATAGATATTGGTACTCCTAAAGGTTCTATATTTATTGATGGATTTGATATAAATAGTACAGAAGCAGAAGGTGTCTTGATT
>CAZGCF010000081.1:0-5912 GCA_964524095.1 uncultured Campylobacterales bacterium
CATGTGCTTTACTGATGGTAATAACCTGGTATTCAACTTTATCTCAGAGTTAATGGAGTTGATAAAGAGCCGATACAACCTAATATAGATAGAAGGTCTATAGGAATCTCTAGAACCATTGATCCGGTATTTGACAGAGATGAGATAAGAAGACGGCTTATTATTCTTAGTCGCCATTTAGCACATCTGATTGTAAAAATAGATGCTCAGCCTAAAACTGTGTATCTTGGCATAAAGTACCAGTTTGGTCAAAAAGCAAAAAGAAATACTACAGTCACTTTTAATTTCAGTGAATGGAGTTTAAGACAGCATATATTGGAACTTTTTAATGAAATAGATCTCTATAAATCTTTAAGTATCATTCGACTAAGTATTAACTGTAGCAACTTTGAGAATAGACCAACAACAAGAGGATCAATCTTTGAGTATGAAAAAGAGTTAAAAGAGAAGAGTCTTTTTAAACATTGCGCTAAAATAAGGCAAAAATATGGGGTTGATATGATCAAAACAGCTGTTGAAATGATTTAATTTTAAAAAATATATTAGATTTTATCTATACAAAAGATAAAAAAGACTAAAATCTTCTTTATGAAAAAGAAAGAAGTTTTAAAACAGATAATTAGAGACTTTCACACAGGTGAAAATTTTGATGTAAAACCTCGCAAATTACAACCTCCCACCGATACAGGCAAGATAATAACTCTTGTTGGAGTAAGAAGATGCGGTAAAACATCAATTCTATATGATACGATAAATCGACTATCAAACAGATTGCCAAAAACTCAAATACTATTTTTAAACTTTGAAGATGAAAGATTTGAGTTAAAAGTAGATGAGTTAGATTTAATACTCCAAAGTTTTAGAGAGCTTTATCCAGATCAAGACCTAAAAAAGTGCTACTTTTTCTTTGATGAAATTCAAAATGTTACGGGTTGGGAAAAATTTATAAGAAGAGTATATGACACTATTAGTAAAAATATTTTTATTACAGGATCAAATTCAAAACTGTTAGGAAAAGAGATTGCTACAAGTTTGAGAGGCAGAACTCTAACATTTGAAGTTTTTCCTTTATCTTTTAGTGAATATCTTGCATTTAAAGAGATTGAAATAGACTTATACTCTTCAAAAAGTTTAGCACACATTAAAAATGCTCTTAATCTATTTTTACTCAATGGCGCTTTTCCTGAAACCCTCTTTTTAGAAGAAAAATATATAAATCAAACTCTGCAAGACTATTTTAATGTTCTTTTATATAAAGATTTGGTTGAGAGATACAATATAACCAATACAGTTGCATTGAAGTTTTTTTTAAAACGGCTTATTGCATCCTCTACAAAACAGGTATCTATCTATAAAATATACAATGAACTTAAATCGAATGGTATAAAAATAGGTAAAAATACTCTTTACGATTTTTTAGATTATGCACAAAACATATATCTTTCTCTTGTACTTCATAAATATGATAACTCTTTAGTAAATAAAGAGTTAGGAGAGAAAAAGATTTACAGTATAGATGTGGGCTTAAACAATGCAATAGAGTTTAAATTTTCAAACAATTTAGGTAAAGCATTAGAAAATATACTCTTTTTGGAATTAAGAAGAGTCTATAATGAGATCTTTTACTACAAAGACTCAAACAGTGAATGTGACTTTATCATAAACGAAAAAAATAGAATAACTAAAGCTTTTCAAGTAACTTATGAAATGGATGATGAAAATACAAAAAAAAGAGAGGTAAAAGGTTTAGTAAATGCTTGTAAAAATTTTAATTTAGATAAAGGGACTATAATTACCTACGACTTAGAAGATGAGATAGTAGAAGATAACATAGAGATAAAAGTAATACCATTTTATAAATGGATTACAACAATCAATTAGAGCTTTATTTAAAAAATAGATAAATCCTGATACCATTATGCTATGAAAAAGATAGTATCAATTTTTTTATTATTTACTGTTTACTTAATTGCTGAAGAGATTACAGTTGCTACAGCTGCTAATGTACAGTATGCTATGGAAGAGCTAAAGAAGGCTTTTAAAAGATCAACTGGTATTACAGTTCATACTGTTGTAGCATCATCTGGAAAACTGGCTGCTCAAATAAAAAGTGGTGCACCATTTGATCTCTTTTTATCTGCAAATATGAAGTATCCAAAATATTTACGACAACACAGATTTGCTGTTAATGATCCAAAGATTTATGCGTATGGTTCTTTGGTGCTTTGGACTCTTAAACCAATAGAGTTAGATAAAGGCATAAAATCTTTACTAAATCCAAAAATAGAGCGAATCGCTATACCAAATCCTAAAAATGCACCTTACGGCACTCAAACTGTAATTGCTATGAAAAATGCTGGAATTTACAAAAAAATAAAATCGAAACTAATCTATGCTGAAAGCGTATCTCAAACAAACCAATATATTGTCTCTAAAGCTGTAGATGCTGGATTAACTGCAAAATCTGTTGTACTTTCGCCAAAAATGAGTGGCAAAGGAAAATTTATTAATATCAATCCCGCTCTATATTCACCTATAGAACAAGGGGTTGTAATACTAAAACACGGTCAACAAAAAAAGCCAAAAGCAACTTATGCATTTTATGAATTTCTTTTTAGCCCACAAGGAAAAGAGATCTTCAAAAAGTTTGGATATATAGTTAAATAATGAATCGTCTAAAAGGTACAATAATTGCCATCCAACACTCAGGTGAACTCTCGCAAGTTGATATAGCTTGTAGTGATACAATGGTAACTGCATATATCCTGGGTAAGCCGGAGACATCTAATCTAAAAATTGGGAATGAAGTCTCTTTGCTTTTTAAAGAGAGTGAAGTAGCAGTTGCAAAAGATTTAAAAGGAAGCATAAGTCTAAGAAACAGATTTGAGGGAGTGATAGAAAAAATAGTTTATGGAGAGCTTCTTGCGGAAGTTACTATTCTTTTTAAAGAGGATAAAATTGTATCTATAATCAGTCGCCGAGCCTGTGAAGCTATGAAGCTAAAAGAGGGAGAGAGCGTTACAGCTTTAGTCAAAGCAAATGAGATGACTTTAATGGAAGAGAGATGAGTGAAAACTTCTGGCTAACAATGGTACTAACTTTTAAACTTGCTGTTGTCACAACTGTTATTCTTCTCTTCATAGGTATTCCATTAGCCTACTTTCTCTCAACAACAAAATCAAGATTTAAACCTATCATTGAAACTATTGTAAGTATGCCTTTGGTACTGCCTCCTACTGTTCTTGGCTTTTATCTGCTTGTAGCATTTAGCCCTGAAAACGCTTTTGGCAGGTTTATGCAAGAGACTCTTGGCTTTCGTCTTACATTTACATTTGAAGGCTTGGTGCTAGGCTCTGTACTCTTTAGCCTGCCTTTTATGGTTCACCCCATACAGTCTGGTTTACAAAATCTTCCAAAAACACTTACCGAAGCCGCTCAAATGCTTGGTAAATCAAAACTCACTATATTGTTTAAAGTTCTGCTTCCAAATATTAAGCCATCTCTTTTAACCGGTACAGTCATAACATTTGCCCATACAGTTGGAGAGTTTGGTGTAGTCTTAATGATAGGCGGAAATATTCCTGGAGTTACCAGAGTTGCCTCTATTGCTATATATGATGAAGTAGAAGCACTAAATTATGATATTGCAAACCAGTATGCTTTGATTCTATTTGCTATTACTTTTACAATTTTACTTATAGTCTATCTTGTAAATAGAAAATTTTTACAAAAGATGTAACAATGATAGAAGTTTCTATAAAAAAAGAGCTACTCTCCGTAGATGGAAAACTAAAACTTTCAATAGATATGAACTTGGAAGATGGTGAGTTTGTTGCACTTTTTGGAGAGTCAGGCGCAGGAAAGACTACAATCCTTAGAATGATTGCGGGGCTTGAAGTTCCAGACTCAGGTCGAATTGTAGTAAATGAAGAAGTTTGGTTTGACAGCCAAAAAAAGATAAATCTAATCCCCTCAAAACGTAAAATAGGCTTTGTATTTCAAGACTATGCACTTTTTCCAAATATGACTGTAAAAGAGAATCTCACATTTGCTTTGCAAAAAGGTGATGATCCTGAAATTATAGATGAGCTTATAGAGACTGTTGGCTTAAAAGAGCTTATAAACAGATACCCTTCTCAACTATCTGGAGGTCAGCAACAAAGAGTTGCAATGACAAGAGCACTGGTTCGCCGACCAAATATTCTACTGCTAGATGAGCCTCTTTCTGCACTTGATCATACTATGCGTCATAAACTTCAAGATGAACTGGCCAAAATCCATAAGCAGTTTAACCTTACAACAATACTTGTAAGTCATGATCCAAGTGAAATATTTCGCCTTTGCAATAGAGTTTACCAGTTAGAAAGTGGAGTAGTAAAAAAAGAGGGTTCACCTTCTGAGATTTTTGTAAAAGAGAAGATAAGCGGTAGTTTTAAATTTGTAGGAGAAGTTCTTGCAATTGAGAGTTGTAAACCTGTATATCTGCTCACCGTTGCCGTAGGTACACAGATAGTAAAGATTATGGCAACGGAGAGTGAAAGAGAAGGATTGCATATAGGAAGTCGCATCCAAATCGTCTCAAAAGCATTTCACCCTATGATTTTCAAAATTGACTCTAATTGACTTAAGTTTTAATTTGCTCAAGTTTAGCTGTCAATCTCTCTGTTAAAGAGTTTAAGTGTTTAGATGCACTTGCAATCTCCTCTACACTTCTTGCATTTTGTGATGAAATTGTATTTATCTCATTAATTACATCAACTATTTCATTTATACTTTTACCTGCATACTCAAAATCATTTACCGTTTTATGACTAACTTCTGTTGCACTATTTACAATACTTGTAGTTAAATTGATCTTCTCCTCAACTTTTGAAGAGAGTGAAACTAAACTTTCCATCTCTTTTGAATTTTCTGTCATCTGTTCACTTGCTGAATTTATTGCTTGAATAATTACACTAACTGTAGCATTAATCTCTGTTAAACTTTTTTGAGTTCTCTCTGCAAGTTGCCTTACCTCATCCGCAACCACTGCAAAACCTCTACCATGTTCCCCTGCTCTTGCCGCTTCTATAGCCGCATTTAATGCTAATAAATTTGTTTGATCAGCAATATCAGATATTACCTCTAAAACAACTTTAATTTGTTCTGTATCTTTTGAAAGAGAGTTTACTCTATCAGCTAACTCCAACTCTAGACTAGCATTGTTTTGAACATTTTTGAAAGTTTTATAATCTCATCTTTTGCCTCTTGCAACATTGAGCTTGCTTTTTCAACCTCTTTATTACTAACCTTAGCTTCCTCTATAGATCCTTGAATCTCTTTAATTACACTATTTGCTTTATCTGTAGTCTCATTAACTATATCAACTGATTTTTCAACATTTTGTCCAACTTGAAGAGATGTAGTTGATAATTCATGAGATATAGAAGAGTTTTCTACAGAACTACTCTTAGCTTCGCTTACAATCTCTCTTAATGAATCAATAAGTGCATTAAAACTAGAAGCGATATTAGATATTTCAACTGGTGCATCTGTATCTGCTCTTAATGATAAATCTTTATCATTAGATATCTTTAACATTGAGTTTTGAAGTTTTCTAATTGGCTTAGTAACTCCTTGGTTTACTATGAAAGTAACTATCGCTATAAGTAAGATTGATACTATAATAGATACAATTATGATCTCTAGTAAATTATTACGTATCTGTTTTTCACTCTCTTTTTCCATCTGCATAATTTGTGATTCAATATCATCAACATAAGCACCTGTACCTATTATCCAACCCCAAGGTTTAAATAGTTTAACATTTGATATTTTATGAGAAGTTTTTCCAGTTGATGGATTATAGAATGTATATTCTATTATTTCATTTCCAGAAGAGGATCTTTTTATTGCATCTACAGCCAATTTAA
>CAZGCF010000082.1:0-5856 GCA_964524095.1 uncultured Campylobacterales bacterium
GACAAAGGTTTCATATCCCATAGGGATACTTTCAAATGTGGAGGGAATAACCCCCCAAAAATTATGCACCAAGTTTCAAATCCCATAGGGATACTTTCAAATTTAAATGCTTTTTGAGTGATGTAATATTGTCTTTGCGTTTCAAATCCCATAGGGATACTTTCAAATAGCACTCTATTACCTATTTTTAGGCATTTCAGAGCTATTTGATTAGAATATTATACCTTAAAATCACTTGATTTCAAAACTTTCTACTATATGAAACTCCGATATATCGGCAATCCTTATTTCTTAAATATAGCTTTATTGAGGTTCACTTTGAATGAATGGTTGGTAACTGTCGTATTCACAAATACACCGTTTAAGATGATTAATTTCTCGTCTTATCACCTGTCGCCAAGTGAGTCTTTGTTCTCCGATTTTGATCTGATCAGTCAGTTTTTTGATCATCTCTATTTCGATTGTTTGAATGGCTTCATTAGTAAAGCGTATGCGTTTGGCATCTGTTTTAAATGATTTTGCTGTAATCTGTTCACGATTTAAGAGAGTAAAAATTAGATTATCTCCAATGACTGGCTTAAAAATCTCTGCTATATCTAGATGCAAGCTTAATGCACGATAGTTGGGTTCGTGTAAAAAGCCAATACGTGGGTCAAGCTCGGTTTTATAAATCTCACTTAAAACAACATTATAGATTCGGGTATTGATGTATGAAATCATAGCATTGATTTTATCTGCTGGTGGGCGTTTGCTACGTGTCGTAAACTTAAAGCTACGCTGATTTTTGATAATCTTATTCCACGCTTGATAGTATGCCTTTTTAAAACTCCCTTCGACTGCCATCACTTCAGAAATTGAGTTAGCTTTTTCAAGGGCTTCCATATAGGGTGCTTCATCAAATGCTACATCTCTGCGATTACAGTTGTAAGCACCATTACGAATCTGCCCTTCTGTCACGGCTTTGGCAATATAGAGTCTCTGTTTTGGATCATCAAATGCCCGTACCTGTTGAAGTAGCACAAAACCGCTCTTATTCACACTATTTGGAGTATTAGGATAAAAGTTTCCTCTAAAACTTTGATAAGGACTAAAGAGATGAAGAAGAATGTTGTTATCGGCTAAAAATGCAATGGTATAACTATCTACCTCAACCCGTGCAAGCAGATAAATTTCATCTATTGCATTGATCGGTAGAATCTTTGTTTGAACCACTTGACCATCTTCATCATAGCGGTCAAAGTATATATTGTTATCTTTACGTCTAAGCTTTCCTGGTGAGAGAATAAAATGGGTACGGTCACTTTTTTGCATATCAATTCCTAACTAAAGAGAGATTCATTTTTATCGATTCCTATCACTTCCCTGCGTGAATAGCTTGGTTTGTCAAACTCATAGATAATGATTGAATCAAGCTCTTGCTCTACCTCTTTTTTCAAGGTTGCCTTGAGTTTTTTAAGATCGCTTGGGCGAATCTCCCCTTCAAATACAGAGTATTGCACTCTTGGCAAGTATTTCTCCACCGCTTTGCGAATACGACGGGAGTTATCTTTCTCTTTGAGTGAGCGATCGGCAATATCATAAAAGAGGATGACATACATTTCTAACCTTTAAAAACAGTAGTCTCTATATCCACACTTTTTACAAAATGCAATCTCTTTTGGCTTTGGTGGTAGGGGATTTGATACAAATGTGGCAATCTCTTCAAGCAATTTTTCCATCATCTGCATATTCTCTTCACTACCCTCTACATAGATCACCTTTTTACCACTTATGACTTTGCCATTAATCTCTTTGAGCTTTAAATTTTTTTTGAGTAGGTACATATAAAAAAGAAGTTGCATCTTTGCCCCTTCGGGGTTTTTAAAGCTCTTTTTATACTCCGTTACCAGATAATGCCCCCGTTCTTTACCAATTTTGTCAAACTTGAGATTAGAAAATGGAAATTGATGCAAATCCTTCTCTTTGATCTCGGCTAATGCCTTTCCCATCAAAATATTCTCATCAGATTGATCTGCTGAAACTTTATGTGCATAGAGCCACGCTTCACGCTTGCAGGTGACATAGTAGTGGACAGTTGTACCAGAGATGAGTTCGGGGGTGAAGGTCATTGTGTGTCTCTTTCAATAATATTATTTATGAAAAAAATCCAGTAATTTGAGCAAACTTTTCTTCATCTATACCACACCCTACCTTACTCTCATCATTAAAATCATAACAAAATTTAAGGTTCTCATTTTCTACTACTGTTAACCATTCGCTATTATCTGTAACAACATTATTTTTATTCACATTAACAATAAAATCATAAAGCTTTCTTTTTTTGTAAGCAACCTCTTTAGAAAAGTTATATCTTTCTTCATAATCCTCTATTTCTTGAAGTCTATTTTTAGATTCAATATACTCTTGGTAAGATTCTTTTGCTTCTTGATTAATCTTTAAAAAAACAGGCACAGTATATTCATTTTTTTCTATAATTTGAAATGTATCAGAGAGTGTTTGAAAATTTAATTGATTAATAATCTTTTCATTTGACTCAGCGATAAGCTGATTATAATTTCTTACCTTTTCAAAATACTTTTCTACTAACTCTTCAAAAACAACCTCTTCCTTAACTCCATCTAATAACGATTTCGTAAATTCTAAATATTCAGTCTCATAAACATATTCACCAAATAAACGCTTTGAAGAATTATCAGTTTTCAAACTTATTACATATAAAGGTTCCACCGTCTCTTTTCTCTTAAAATGTCTATTAATTCTACCTGCTGTCTGGATAAGACTATCTAATGGAGCCAGATCTCTAAAGCCAATCTCAAAATCTAAGTCAACCCCTGCTTCTATAACTTGCGTAGAAACAACAATTACTTTTTTTGTTTGAATCTGTGTTTGTATCTCTCTAATAACTTCTTTTCGATGGTAAGGAGTCAGTGTTGTAGATAAATAATATACTAAATACTCTTTTTCCTTTTTTTTAATACGCTTAAAAAAGTCTGTGGCTGACTTTTTTGTATTTAAGACCACTAAAACAGACTTTTTGCCTATAATCTTTTCAGAAACAAAATCAACTAACTCTTCTACAGTTTGAGTGAAATCAAAACTTGGAACTAATTTATGCCTACTACCTCTTTTGTATATAAAACCTTTAAAGTCTATATTTTGAGCTAATTCAATATACTCTTCTTGTTCAAAAATTAAAGGCTTCGTAGCAGTCATTAAAACTATCTTAACATTTAAATTTTCTACTAACCAAAAAAGCATTTTTCGTATTAATTGCCAATGCTCTGCTTTTAAAACTTGTGGTTCATCTAAAACTAAAATACTATTTTGTAAAGCTGAAAATCTATATAGATAAGAAGCTTGACTACTACTAAAAGCATAAAATAATTGGATAAAAGTTGTTACGACAATTTGACTATTCCAAGACTCAACTATTTTAAGTATCTCTTTTACATCACTCTTTTCTTGAAGTTTATAGTCAGCTAAATAGTGATGTTTTATAAGATAGTCAAACTCATTTTGACTAAACTCTTCATTCATATAACATTCTAATATTGTTCTTATTTCATTATAGTTTTGCTCAATAATATTAGTAAGTGGCAAAGCATAAATAATTTTATCTTTTTGGTACTTCTCTTTTAACTTAAAAACAAAATTCAATGTAGCAAGAGTTTTACCTGCCCCTGTAGGAGCTGTTACTGTAAAAATATTTTGACTATTCACATTATCATCATTTGCTTGAATATTTAATGTATCAAAAAGCTGTTGCCGAATTTCATGCTCTTTACTACTTTTAAAACTTCTTACTCTTTGTTCAATAAGAGTATAAGGAAAAGATTTAATTTTTGACTGCTTATGATAATTTTCATAAGCATATGGTAATTTAGAAGCCATATTTCTATCTGCAAAAATCAATAAAGAGTATAAATATGAAGTCTTAAAAAAGAGTTCATACATATCACTCTCTTTAGCAAATTTATTTCTTAATTTTTTTAAACTTTTTATACTCTGCTTGAGTGATTCTTGAGTCAAAAAAAGTTCAAAGTCAAATGTAAGTAATTTCTCTTTCAATTTATATTTTATATTATAAGAATCTATTAACATTATAAGTTCATATTGATATACCTGTTTAACTAAATCTAATCTATTTGCTAAATCCTCTATTTGAGGTTTCAATTCTTCATCAGTTCGTCCACTAAAGAAAGAGCCTATTAAATCTTTCATATTTTTAAGATCACTGTGATGATTAATAACAAAAATTGCAATTAAGAAAACTCTTTCATCATTTATTCCATAATGTTTTAAAAAAGCAATAGTAAAATGAATAGAAATAAGCGTATGATTCGATTTTGCTTTATAGTTCTTACCACTTTTTAAAATTTTCTCATCTTGAAAAAAAGAAGTAAGTTTTCCAAAATCATGACAAACTCCTAAAATAAAAGCCAACTCTTGATCAAAAAAAGCTCTCTCCTCCATGAGCTTTGCAACAAAAAAAAGATGTTCTGAAAGCAAATTTCCATTTGAGTGAGAGTAAATTTTAGAAGACATATACAATCTCTCCACTACTACTCTCTATTAATTTACCATCAATTACTAAAGTATCTGATACTCTAACAGATAACTTATCTTTTAAAGTAGCACATATCTGTAGCCTTTTTGTTTCTGTCAATATATCAACTACCCCTAAAGATACTCTTCCCTCTTTAAAATTATAGATAATACGATTTTTCTCATAGAGGAAAAAACCTTTACTATCTCTAAAATCTAAATCTTCAATAATATCAGTAGGGATAATAGAATCAATATAGTAGCGTTTACCACCTTTTAGCTCTTGGTAATCAATCTCCCCATAATCATCTATATCAGCTAAACACTCTGTTGTTCCCATATATCGTAAATATCCACCACCTTCATCTATTGCCTGAAGTATCTTATCTTCATTTTGTCCTTCATAGAAAATACGATAAAGTAATCTATCATTATTAGCACCTCGTATGTATTCCATTTTCATTTGAGAATGAAAATTTTTCGCAAAACCATCTGTTTTTATAAAATTAACTGTTTTTAATTCTTTTATAATAGGTATCTTAAGACAAAGACCTACCAAAGAACTTTGAAACTCTTCATAATAACTATCATGCTCTTTCCCAAGAATAGAAGCCAACAACCCCAAAATAGAGGTTCTTGGAAAAAATGGATAGCTAACTACAGAAGAGTTATAAAAAAAGTTTCTAAACTGTGCTTTCTCTGATGAAATATCAATGTAAATCATTTTAATCCACTTTTATAGAAAAATCTATCTTTTCTATTAAATTTTTATTATCAAAGTCAACATCTATTTTTAAGTCACTATTACAATAAAAATAGACTTTTTCTATAAGATTTTGATTATTATCTATATACTCTTTCAGCTTCAAAACTTGCAATGTAAAATCATCTGTACTATAAATATATTTATCAGTATCAATAGATACAAATCTTCTTAAATCTTTTGGATTAAATCCAGCTTTATACTCTATTCGCATGTAAAACAGTGAGTTATGTCCTATTTTACTTCGACTAAGCACCGACATTGTAGGAATACTTTTTACAATATACTCATCTAACTTTCTAATATCTTCATTGGTTAAATGATTTTTTTGAGCTGTTTTCGCATTCACTACACCATAAAAGCCTATTAAACCATATTTTAATCTTTGATCAACTCCCAAAGTCTCTGCAACAGGCGAGATTGTATGTGTTTCAATTTCAGCTTTATTAAAACTTCTTCCATATTGAAATTGTACAGCACCATAATAGTGTGAGTTTAAATATTTCTCTGCATCACCTGTAACTATTCCAAAATATGCAATATCTTTA
>CAZGCF010000083.1:0-5838 GCA_964524095.1 uncultured Campylobacterales bacterium
GAATTTTATCTATCTGTATTCATCAGAGTTTGCAGCTTGTTACTTAAAATAGTCATAAAAAAAGTAAAAAAGAGAACAATTTTGGCTATCAAACCATAAAGAGTGCAGTCAAAAATGGAAATTTTAAGATTTTAGGGGAAATTGAGATAAAATATTGACAATATTGTCACATTGAGATTTTTTTAATCTCAAAAAATTGCTATGAGGATAAATTAGGCTGTTTTTGATGTTTGAATTTGCAAGTGGCTCTTATGATAATGAGAATATAAGAGATTTGATCTTTAAAGGTTATACTATTCCATATATGGTTGATAGCGAAAATAATAAGATAATCATCTTAGATATTTTTAAATGGAGAGATAGATAGTTAAACAAAGAATAAATTTAATCTAACTGTGCTATAATTACAACCTCAAAAAAAGAGGGTAGCATTCAGCCCGTTACGATGGTTTGAATGCTCTCCTTTAGACCTGTGCAACGGCTTGGCAGGACACCGGGTCAGGACGGGAACGTAGCAGCCCATCCTGTCTTGCTGTGTGCCGCAGGGATCTGGAGGGGAGTCTTTCTCCTTTAGCTACTAAAATAATCAAACCATACTACAAAATGACCAATAATTAAAAATGCAATTAAGATATACTCTTGTATAGAAGCTGTATAGAATCTTAGCGATCTTGGAAGAAGAGCAACTCTACTTTTTGATAGAAATGGCCAAAAAAATCCAACTATTCCACCTTTTGTAAGCATATCGCCAAAATCATGAAGCAACACTCCTATAGATAATCCAATAACAAAGATTTGTGAATATCCCATTAAAAAATAGAATCCACATAAAAAGATCAATATTGGAAATATTAGATAGTGAGTGTATGTTCTATGTTTAAAAATTGAATTTATTACAGATGATACTATCTCAAATTTTCTACCAATGTATGATTTTTGATCATCTATGTCTGGCAATAATGAGCCAAAAAGACCTCCTGCATAAAAGATTAAAAAAGAGTCTAATGGCATATTGGTAAATTTTCCTATTGAAAGTAATGACAGACTCGCTAATGCTATATGTCCTTTTGCAGTCACTTTAAACCTTGAAAAAAAGATTTTTAATTGTATCAAAAGAGTATTAAAATATTAAATTGACATATAAATATATAGAAATTTAAAAAAAATTAGGAAATAAACTTGACAATAACCATATCAACTTGGTATAATTCGATAAATCAAGTTTAGAAGGAGGTCATAATGTTGGTAACACGATTTGATCCATTTGCTGAAATCCGAGAACTTGAAAAAAGATTGTTGAGTGCTGTAAATGTTCCTAGTGCGTCAGAAGGTGAAAAAGAGGTAGTAAATGCTTTTGTTCCGAGTGTGAACACTAGAGAAGATGAAAACAACTATATGGTAGAGATAGATCTTCCTGGCGTTAAGAAAGAGGATATTAAAGTAAATATTGATCCAGAAAAGCGTACATTGACAATCTCTGGAGAACGAAAATTTAAAGATGAGGTAAAAAAAGAGGATTACTATAAAATAGAGTCAAGCTATGGTAAATTTGTAAGAACATTTTCTCTTCCTGAAAATGTTGATCTTGAAAATATTGATGCTAAAACAGAAGAGGGTGTTCTTCATATAACTTTACCAAAGGTTAAGAAAGAAGAGACAGAGATAAAAGAGATCCCTGTAAAATAGTTTAAGCCAAAGTAAACCATTTTACTTTGGTACCATTTAACGAGTTTATGGAATGCATATTTGCATCCATAAACTCTGGTTACAGATTTTACCCCCTTCCTTTCAATTTTCTTCAAGTCCCCCTATGTTATAAATCTCCTAATATTTTCAATAAAGGGAAATTCTATGAGTGATGTTTTAAAAATAGGCAAGTATGAGTTTAAGAGTCGTTTGATTGTTGGTAGTGGTAAGTACCCAGACTTTCAAACTACAAGAGATGCTACTTTGGCTAGTGGTTCGGAGATGATTACCGTTGCTGTTAGACGTGTAAATATTACCAATCCGGATGAAGAGAATTTGATGGACTATTTTAAAGATACTAACGTTAAGTTCCTTCCAAACAGTGCCGGATGTACAACAGCTGAAGAGGCTATTACACTATTTAGACTTACACGTGAGGCTACTGGCATTGATTTGATTAAATTAGAAGTTATAGGCGATACACAAAAGACTCTCTATCCTGATGTCATAGAGACTATAAAAGCGTGTGAAGTATTGGCTAAAGATGGTTTTACAATTATGGCTTATACTAATGATGATCCTATAATTGCTAAGCGTTTGGAAGATGCTGGAGCGGCAGCTGTTATGCCATTAGCGGCACCAATAGGTAGTGGACTTGGAGTGCAGAATCGTTATAATGTTGTATTTGTTCGTGAAGCAGTTAATGTACCGGTAATTGTTGATGCAGGAATAGGTCAGGCAAGTGATGCAGCATCGGCAATGGAGCTTGGTGCAGATGCTGTTTTAACAAATACTGCAATTGCACAGGCTAAAGATCCAATCAAAATGGCTGAAGCTATGAAGCATGCAGTTATTGCCGGAAGGCTAAGCTATCTTGCAGGAAGAATTCCAAAAAGACCATATGCAACGGCATCTAGTCCTGTTGATGGAATGATTCAATTCTAAAAGTTTTAAATAGCGGCGGTTTAAACACCGCCTTCTTTTATATTTTTAAAATACCCATTAAATTTAGCATCATAAAAAGCAGTGCCAATGGTGCAATATAGCGGATGCTAAAAAGCCATATATCAAAATATCTTTTTCCCATTTCATCTTTAAGCACAGAGTATAATCTCTCTTTTTGCAAAATGTAACCTACAAATATAGCAATCAATAACCCTCCAAGTGGCAGGAGAATAGAGTCGGTTGTATATTCAAGCAGATCAAAAAGAGGTTTGCCTCCAATAGAGAAGGTTTCGCCATAATCTTTAGTATAACTAAGTAGTGCCCCAACACCTATAAGGTAGTATGCACTACCTGCAATTAAAACTGCTTTAAATCGGCTTTGATTGAAACGATCTATTATATACTGAACAACCGGTTCTACCAGTGATACGGCAGATGTTAATCCTGCAAAACTGAGTGCAAGGAAAAATAGTAGGGCTAAAACTGTTCCTAATGTACCAAAGTTAGAGAGAACAACTGGTAGAGAGATGAATACAAGTCCTGGTCCTTGTGAAGGTGGAGCTCCTTCTGTGAAAAGGAATGTATAGATTACTAAACCTGCAACCAAAGCAATGAGAGTATCCATAAAGGTTACGATAAAAGCAGTTTGTGTGATGCTTGTATGTTTAGGAAGTGAAGCGGCGTATGTCATAATGGCACCCATACCAAGTGAAAGAGTAAAGAAAGAGTGTCCTACAGCTCGAACTATTGCTTCAGAGTTGAGTTTACTCCAATCAGGAGCGAACATAAAAGAGAATGCTTTTGAAAAGCCATCTAGATTAAAGGCATAAATAAGCATACCAAAGAGTATGACCATTAATGCAGGCATTAAAATTAGGTTGATCTTTTCAATACCGCCTTTAATCCCACGGTAAACAATGTAAGTGACAATGATAGTAGCAACAGTATGCCAAAAGAGTTGAATACCTGCTTCATTTGCTACAAGGTTATCAAAAGTCTCTTTTGCTATGTCTGTAGAGGTTGGCAGTCCTGAAAATATCTCAAAAAGATAGTAGAAGATCCACCCAATAACAACAGAATAGAAGGTCATAATAATCAAACCATTAAATCCCATAAAGCCAGCATATTTCCAACCCCTTTTATTTGGTGGTGCCAACTCTTCAAAACTTCCAACGGTATCTTTGCGTCCAAGTGCTCCTATGAGCATTTCAGCTATCATAACTGAAAAACCTATAAATGTAATTGTGATGAGGTAAACAAGTACAAATGCACCACCACCATACTCTCCAGTCATATATGGAAATTTCCAGATGTTTCCTAAACCAACGGCAGAACCGGCGGCTGCCATTATGAAGCCGATCCGACTAAACTGTGCTATCTTCATTGAAAATCCTTTGAAAGCAGATGTTTTATTTATTGGTGATTTTAGCTAAAAATTTGTAATTTTTCGGCTCAAATGAAAAAAAAGTGGAAAAAAAGATGAAATCTCTTGACAAACTAAATTAATTTGATTATAATTGCACTCCACTTTTGGTACGGGGTGTAGCGCAGTCTGGTTAGCGCACCTGGTTTGGGACCAGGGGGTCGAAGGTTCGAATCCTTTCACCCCGACCATTTTTTTATGTTTGAGATCTTTTATATTTTATTTGGTGGGTGTAGCTCAGTTGGTTAGAGCGCCAGATTGTGGCTCTGGAGGTCGCCGGTTCGATTCCGGTCATCCACCCCACCAAAAAAATGAAAGTAAAAGTAACTGATAGTATTTTATTTTAAAAAAATAACCAGAGTTGCGCCCGTAGCTCAATTGGATAGAGCGACGGACTTCGGATCCGTAGGCTGGGGGTTCGACTCCTCCCGGGCGCACCACTCACTGGAGCGCCTATAGCTCAGCTGGATAGAGCAACGGCCTTCTAAGCCGTAGGTCTCAGGTTCGAATCCTGATGGGCGTACCACTCTTTTCTTCTGTTATGCGGACGTGGTGAAATTGGCAGACACGCCAGACTTAGGATCTGGTGCCGCAAGGCGTGGAGGTTCAAGTCCTCTCGTCCGCACCATCTATTACTCCCTTGAATTTAATCTTGCTAAAGTTATATTTTATGGTGTAAATGTATGTTAAAAAAAATAGTTTTAATAATATTAATCAAAGCTACACTTTTTGCTGAAGTTTTTTACCACTTTTTAGATTGGCGTTTTCAATAGGAAAAAGTTTGAAATTAAAGATAAAACTCAACCATTATCTTTTAGCTTTTTTTATAATTGTAATTATTGCTATTACAATTGGCGATATTATTAAATATTATAAATTTAGACAAATACTTATCGATAATTTTCAAAATAAAAACATCTATAAAACGCAACAGATTAGAGAAGATTTTAGACTCCTTTTTGATAAGCTTCAATACAATTTTAAAAAAGCTGAATCTCAAAATATTCAAAAACTCAATCAATTGTATCAGTTTTATAAAAAGCATAAAGATAGTTTCAATCTTGAAGAGGCTCTAAAAGAGATAAATAAAGATGTACTATTTGGTGAGTATCAGATATTTTTTATAAATAGAGATTACATTATTGAAAAAGCATCATATAAAAAGGATCTAGGTTACAATTTAGGACAATACAAAGTTTTAAGAGATCTGTTCGATTCGCTTTTTAAAAAAGAGAAAGAGATAGATATATCACCTATAAAACTAGACTCTGCTTCTATGAATTTTAAGAGGTATTATCTAAAATTGTCAGATGATGGTAAATATTTATTACAAATTGGGTTTGTTTTAAATATATATGGCAAATTAATGAAAGAATATAATGAAAAAAAGAAAATTACGGATGAGTTAGAGGTTTATATAGCAAACAAATATTTTATTCAAAAGTTAGAGTTTCAAAAAAAAGTGTTCTATAAAAAGAGTTTAAAAGAGAGCTGGGATGAAACGAAAAGATTTTTGAAGACAATTTCAAAATATTCTAATATAAAAAATGAGTCAATCAACAGAATTCTTAAATCTAATGTAAAAGATACAGATATAGCTATAAATAGAGAGCTTGATAAGTTATTTAAAAACGATAAACTTGTAACATATTTGGATTTGAAGCATCACAAATTTTTTGTATATTCTATAACTAATAGTCTATTTAATAGATCTAACGAAACAAAAATCATAATAAAGTCTATATATTCAACAAAAGATCTGGAAAATGATTTAAGCAATACAT
>CAZGCF010000084.1:0-5822 GCA_964524095.1 uncultured Campylobacterales bacterium
TATAATCGCTTTATATTATATAGAAGGTAAAAATGGGTGAAGATCTCGGTTGTCTCCGAAAATTTAAATAATAAAAAGAGACTTCTTACAGAGATATATTTTGAACTTCAGAGAATCTTTGAAGAGAAGTATGGTTCCGATACTGTTGTGCTTATGGAGATAGGAACATTCTTTGAAGTCTATGAAGTTAATAATGATGAGATGAAGATCGGCAAGGCAAAAGAGATTGCCGAGGTTTTGAATATTCAGCTAACAAGAAAGAATAAGGCTATTTTGGAAAACTCCATAGCCAATCCGTTAATGGCTGGTGTACCTTCTGTTTCTCTTGAGCGCTATCTTTCAAGACTTGTACAGAGCAAAAAATATACTATCGATCTTGTGCGTCAAAAGGGTGCACCTCCAAATGTTAAGCGTTATATCTCAAATATTCTCTCACCCGGTACCAACTTTGACTATCTTGTAGAGCCTAATGAAAACTACTTTGTCTCTTTGATTGTTGATGTAAACAAAGGGATTTATTCTTGCGGTTACAGTGCCATAGATGTGAGTACAGGAAAGACTTGGCTAAATGAGGTTCACGGCACAAGAGAAGATAAAACCTATGCACTCGATGAGATCTTTAATCAACTACAGAGTTACAATACATCAGAGCTTCTCTTGACGCTAAATGATCCATCTATCGATATTGACTGGATCGTTAGATATTTGGAGATAGATGGGCATATCAGCTATACGATTGGTCAGACGCGTCACAAGATCGCTTACCAAAATGAACTCTTTGCAAATGTTTACTCTATCAGATCATTTTTAAGTCCTATTGAGTATCTTGATCTTGAGCGTTATCCGTACGCTTCAGAGTCTCTTTCACTGTTAATCGACTTTATCATAGAGCATGATGCCGCACTGATAGAGAAGATGAACCGTCCTATTTTCTTAGGAGGTCAGCACTTTGTATATCTTGGAAACAATGCTTTAGAGCAGTTGAACATCATAAGTCGCGATCCGGATGAGATGACACTCCTTAAACTGATCGATTTAACATCTACAGCGATAGGAAAGAGACTCTTTAAAGAGAGACTTTTAAATCCTATCTGCGATGAAAAAGAGTTGAGGCGACGCTACGATCTGGCTGAAAAGGTGATTGAGCATACTCAAAGTTTTTCTAATATGCTTAAAGAGGTTTACGATCTTGAAAGGATCTTACGGCGCATAAAGCTGGGGAAACTTCACCCTTTTGAGATAGTCTATCTCTATGACTCTTTGAAAGCACTTGAACAGCTTGTATGGGAAGCTAAGGGAGTTGGTGTAGATGTAGAAGATGATCTGCGTGTAGAGATAGAGAGTTTTGCGACAGAGTTGGAGAGGAGTTTTGTTCTTGAAGAGTGTGCCAAATATAGACGCGATCAGATAGAGAGTAACATCTTCCAACCCGGTGTAAATCTCTTTATAGATCAGTTGGTTCAAGAGAATGAAAAAGAGTTTGAGAAACTTGAATCTATACGACTTCACATAGAGAACTTTTTTGATCGTGGTGATAAAAATGATACTGAGTATGTAAATATTGGATGGCTTGAGAGTGAGGGGTATCATCTGGTTATGACGCGTACCCGTTTTGGGCTTATAGAGAAGGAGTTGATGGAGAGCTTCTTACTTCTTGATGGTAACCACTACTTTCTAAGAGATTTTAATTATAAGAAGCTAAAAAACAGTGTCAAGATAACCTCTAAATTGATCGATGATATATCTAAAGTCTTGATGGCAAATCAGGCTCGTATAGTTGCATTGACAAAGCAGAGCTATGTTGAGTCACTTGAGATGCTTGAAAAGAGGTATGCTCAGTTATTGGAGCATATCATATCTTTTGTAGGGCGTTTTGATGTTGCAATAGCAACGGCTAGGGCGGCACGCCAATTTAACTATGTGCGTCCTGAGATATTAAAGCGAAAAGATGATGAGCAGACGTTAGAGATCATAGGTTTGCGCCATCCTCTTATTGAGTCTCGTGAAGAGAATGGGATCTATATACCCAATGACCTGCTTTTGGGAGAGTTGCCTGAAAGAATAGAACACGATCATGTAACACTTCAAACAAGCGAGGGAGAGCCTGTTAAGGGAGTTTTATTATATGGCATAAACTCCAGTGGTAAAAGCTCTTTGATGAAGAGTGTCGGAATGGCTGTTATTATGGCTCAAGCCGGTTTTTTTGTTCCTGCTGTATCGATGAAGTTTCACCTTTTTGACAAACTCTTTACAAGAATTGTAAGTAAAGACAACCTTTACAAAGGTCTTAGTACCTTTGCCATTGAGATGATGGAGCTTAAAAACATTTTCAATCGTGCCGGAAAAGGATCTTTGGTTTTAGGTGATGAGATAAGTCACGGAACAGAGACAGAGTCGGCTGTGGCTATTGTGGCTAGTGCTGTAAAGAGACTGCATGATATGGGGACTCTTTTTATTGTGGCTACACATCTGCATAAGTTGACTGAGTTAAAGGCTGTTACAGATCTAAAAGGTGTAATATTTTTGCATTTGGGTGTTGAATATAATGAGAGAGATGATACACTTACTTACAATAGAAAGTTGATGCCTGGCTCTGGCAGTACACTATATGGGCTTGAGTTTGCCAAATCTATACATATGGATAAAAGTTTCATTGAGACTGCATATGCTATTCGTGAATCTTTTGGAGATGAAGGTAGCCAACTCAAGCGTCTTAAAAAGCAAAAGAGAAGTCGTTACAATAAAGAGCTGTACCTTAGTAGTTGTGCATTGTGCGGTGCTAATGTTGATGAGGTTCACCACATAAATCCCCAATCATCAGCTGATGAGTTGGGTAACATAAAACATTTTCATCAAAATCATAAATATAATTTAATCCCTTTATGCAAGAAACATCACAAGATGGTACACGATGGAAGGGTGATCATACACGGTTTTGTGATGACTGATGCAGGTTTACAGTTGCGATATAGTGAAAATGATGTATAATCTTTATAAATCAATATTCAGTAGGAGTGAGTATGAGTCTGCCTGTCATAGATATACCGGTTCATCTTCCATTTGATGTACCTTTGTTGATCCATCCGATCTTTGTCCATTTCGCAATTGCGATTCCAGTTATAGTTCTTTTAATAGAGCTTGTCAATATAAAAGCTAAGAAACCAGCAGTAAGTATTACCTCTCTATTTTTACTGACGCTTCTTATGGTTGTTTATCTTGGTGCTTTCTTTACAGGAAAAGCTGATGGTTCAGAAGCCTTTTCACTACTTGGAGCTGAGGCAAAAGAGGAGTTAAAGTTTCACAAGCTGTTGGGAACATATATGGTTTATGCCACATCTGTTCTATTCATTTTTAAGATTCTATCAATGTTTGTAAAGCAAAACTGGTCAAGAAACCTCTTTTTAGGTACCCTTTTTCTATTTATTGTAATAGCTTTTAAACAGGGAAAAGATGGAGGTGAGCTTGTTTATGAGTATGGAGTCAATGTAAAGGTTGTTACAGAGTTGCAAAATAGAGTTGGTGATATGCAGTATGACATTAATGATTTGAGAGCAGAGTTGAAGAGAGCCAAAGAGTCAAGTAGTGTTCAAAGTGCAGATGCAACTCAAAGTGAGAATGGTAAAGTTGAAGAGAGTAGTGTACCATCTACAGAATCTAACAATACAGAAACAGAAGATAAAACTTTACATGAAACACCAGCTGTAAAAGAGGTTCAAACGCCTGCTCAAGAAAGTAAACCAGAAGAGTCGGTAATGCAAAAATCTGAACCTGCCGTGCAAGAGACAGCACCTGTTACAGAGAATCATATGCCTGCACCTGCGCCAGCGGTGCAAGAGCATGCTCCATCACAAGAGCCTGCACCGGAGAATACTACTCCGGTACATATACCAACACACTAATGGCCAAGAGAAGGTCTCTTCCTTTCATCATATCCGCCTCTTTAGATGAGAGGCGGCGCAATCAAATACTTCGTCGCTACAAAATCAAAAGTTCAAATATTGCAAGAGTCTATGAGGGTGACGGTTGGATCCTTTATATTCCAACAAAGAACAGCTTTTTTAAGTTACCAAAAGAGATGATTCCAAGCCGGGAGCTTGAACAGCGTATAAAGATCGTTCATAACTACATTGAAGAGTATAAGAGGCTTATCGATTTAGAGCTTCGTTCAGAGATGGATTCTCAAATAAAAGAGATACGAACAACAACTCCAAAAGAGCGTGAACGTTACGGGCGTGCAATTTTAGGACTTAAAGGCAGAAGTGTAGGGAGAAAGTTTGATCTTTATCTTATTCGTTTTAGTCGTGATGCTTTAATTCAAACAGAGATAGGTAGCGGGGATATTGTATTAATCAGTCGTGGTGATCCTTTAAAGAGTGATCTTAGTGCTACCGTAATGCAAGTATCAAAAAACTATATTGAAGTAGCTTTTCTATCAAAACCTCCTGCTTGGTGCAAAGATGACAATATACGCCTTGATCTATTTGTAAATGATATTACTTTTAAGCGAATGGAGAGAAATCTTGAAAAGATGCGTCATATTGGCTCTCCGTATTCTCATATAAGAGATATTTTATTAGGATTAACATCATCTAAGCCTTCAAACTCTTTAAACTTTGTACCAGATAATGATAATTTAAACAGTAAACAAAAAGAGGCAGTTGGTAAAGCTCTTGGTACAAAAGATATAGCACTTATACACGGACCTCCTGGAACAGGTAAGACAACGGCAGTTGTTGAGACTATTGTGCAACTTGTAAAGCAGGGTAAAAAGGTTCTTGCAACTGCAGACTCAAATGTAGCTGTAGATAATATGCTAGAAAGACTCTCTAAAAAAGATGGCATTAGTTTGGTTAGAGTAGGGCATCCTGCAAGAATAGATGAGTCGTTGGAGAAGTTCTCTCTCTTTTCGCTCATAGAGGCTGATGAACGCAGTAAAAAAGTTAAAATGATGCTTGAAGAGGCTAGCAAGCTTGTAGAGGTTAGAAATCGCTACAGTAAGCCTACACCTTCTCGCATGAGGGGTATGTCAAAAGAGCGTATCAAAAAGTTATCTGCAATTGGCAAATCTTACAGAGGTGTTGATGTTAAGACAATACAATCAATGGCACAGTGGATAAAAGAGGATGAGAGGGTTGAAAAGTTTTTTAGTGCCATACGTGAGCTAGAAGAGTCAATTGTTAAAGATATAATCTTAAAAGCTGACGTGGTACTCTCAACAAATGGAATGATTGGTGCTGAAATGTTTGAAGGGGTGACTTTTGATACTGCCGTTATAGATGAGGCAAGTCAACAGATGGAGCCATCTACACTTTTACCGATGATGAGAGCAAAAAAGGTTGTTTTAGCCGGAGATCACAAGCAACTTCCGCCTACTGTAATAAGTGATATAGATACTTTGAAACACTCTCTGTTTGAGAAGTTGATGGAAAGAGATGAGATTACTCAAACAATGCTTGAGATACAGTATAGAATGCATAAGAAGATAATGGATTTTCCAAACCTGCTTTTATATGATGGTAAACTAAAAGCAGATAGTTCAGTAGCCAACAGTAGGCTTTTTCTTGAAAAGTTGCCTGATGATCAAGAGATTGCAAAGATAGTTGATCCAGATAAACCTATCTTCTTTTTAGATACATCAAGTTGTGAAACTTATGATAACAAAGAGACTCTGCAACCAAAATCTACCTCATACGAAAATATCTTTGAAGCAAAGGTTGTTGCAGATATTGTTAAAGCTTTGGTTGTGGGTGGTTTGAATATTGATGATATAGGGGTTATAACGCCATATCTTGCTCAAGTTAAGCGAATTGAGAAGGTGTGTG
>CAZGCF010000085.1:0-5803 GCA_964524095.1 uncultured Campylobacterales bacterium
AATAATCTAAAGCGATAAAAAGTTAGTAAATAGGTAATTAATATCATTTTTGATATAATTGCCACAAATTTTAGGGAGATTGACCCACATTTCAAAGGAATTTGATGAATATCATTACTGGAAAAGTATGGAAGTTTGGTGACAATATCGATACTGATCTAATTATTGCGGCTCGCTATCTTAACACTTCTGATCCGCATGAACTTGCAAAGCATGTTATGGAAGATGCAGATCCAAATTTTGTGAAGAAGATGCAACCTGGTGATATAATTGTTGCAGGTGAAAACTTTGGATGTGGAAGCAGTCGTGAACATGCTCCAATAGCGCTTAAAGCGGCAGGTGTATCGGCTGTTGTTGCTAAGAGTTTTGCTCGTATCTTTTATCGTAATGCTTTCAATATGGGCCTACCTATCTTTGAACTCAATGAGACAGATAAGATAAGCGAAGGTGATCTTATCTCTATTGAGATGGATAAGGGAAATATTGTTGATATAAATAAAAATATCACATAAAAATTTCAACCAATCCCTGAATTTATGCAAGAGTTGTTGGCTTGTGGCGGACTCATTAACTATGCCAAAGCTGAGATGCTTAAGAAGGAGCAAGCGTGACAAAAAGTTATAAGATAGCTTTGATCAAGGGTGATGGAATTGGCCCAGAGATAATAGAAGAGGCTGTAAAAGTTCTTGATGCTGTTAGCTATGCTGAAGGGTTTGAAATTAAATATGAAGAGTATCTACTAGGTGGAGTAGCTGTAGATGCTGTAGGTGAACCTGCACCTAAAGAGACACTTGAGGGTGTTAAACAGGCTGATGCTGTACTTTTTGGTGCAATAGGCGGAGAGAAGTGGGATGGTTTACCTCGTGAAAAACGTCCTGAAACTGGACTTTTAAAGCTTCGTAAAGAGATGGAGGTTTTTGCAAATATCCGTCCTGTAACAGTATATGATGAGCTAGTAAATGCATCAACTCTTAAACCATCAGTAGTTCAAGGGGTTGATCTAATAGTTGTTAGAGAGCTTATTGGTGGAATCTATTTTGGTCAACCTAAAGGCAATGATGGCGATAAGGCTTTCAATTCTATGGTTTATAGTAAACCTGAAATAGAAAGAATTGCAAGAGTCGCTTTTGATATTGCAATGAAAAGAAGTAAGCGTGTCTGCTCTGTAGATAAAGCTAATGTACTTGATGTAAGCCAACTTTGGAGAGATACGGTAGAAGAGGTAGCAAAAGAGTATCCGGAAGTTACATTATCACATATGTATGTTGATAATGCTGCAATGCAGCTAATACGCGATCCAAAACAGTTTGATGTTATTTTAACTGGAAATATTTTTGGTGACATTTTGAGTGATGAAGCAAGTATGCTTAGTGGTTCAATTGGTCTGCTCCCTTCAGCATCTATTGGTGAAAAGTTTGGTCTTTATGAGCCTATACATGGTTCAGCACCAGATATTGCAGGACAGGGCATAGCCAATCCAATAGCTACAATTGCCAGTACAGCAATGATGTTGCGTTATGCTCTAAATGAAGAGGTAGCCGCTCAAAGAATTGAACAAGCAATTAAGCAGACACTTAAAGAGGGTTATAGAACACAAGATCTAAGCTCTTATGATGCAAAAGAGGTTTGTTCAACTAGTGAAATAGGTTCTATTATTGCAAACTATGCCGCTTCAAAATAAGATATGCATACAGTTACTCTTGCACAGATTTATGAGATGCAGGGCTTAAAAGAGGAGGCCTTGCAGATCTATCAAGAAATTCTAAAAAAAGATCCAAATAATCACGAAGCAAGAGTAGCAATTCGTAGATTATCGGGAGTACACCGACACTTTGCAGGGGTAAATGAGGCAATGAAAAAGTTTTTTATTACAATGCAATCTGAAGAAGAGTTTTCTCAATTTGAAGAGTGGCTTGCTAGATTGGAAGGATGAGTAGTGGAACTAAAAGATGTTATACTATCTACGCTATCTGAAATTAGTGAAGATATTCAAAGAAATGTTGAAGAGTCAACAAAGAAGGTTGAGCCTAAGAGAGTTCCACAGCAAGAAATTATAAAAAAAGTCGAACTAACAGAAAGAAGAAATAAAGAGAAGAGTCCAATAAAAGAAGAAGAGATTGATAGATCTTGGATAGAAGAGGAGTATCTATTTTTAGAAAATCTTCGTGAGCGACTACTTGTACTATTTGAGGGTTTTCAATCACCAAATAATAGTTCAGTAGAGTCAAAAATAGACTTAACACTAAATTTTTTAGAGTATCTTCTAGCACTCCTTGATGAACGCATTACAAAATTGAAAAAATTGTGATCTATTTGCAAATTACTCCAAAGCTACATAAACAACTCGAATTTATAATTGACTTTTTTAAAAGTTATTATCCTTATGTAAGGCTCTATTTAGTTGGTGGTGCTGTTCGTGACATGGTAATGGAACGAGAGATATATGATTTAGATATAGAGTGTTTTAATATAGAGCCTGAAGAGTTTGATAAAGCGATGCAAAAACTTGGTGCAAAAGGGGTAGGAAAGAGTTTTTTTGTTTACAAATATAACAATATAGATCTTGCTTTACCTAGAATTGAGCGAAAAGTTGGTGTGGGTCATCGTGCATTTCAAGTAGAGTTAGCAGAAGATAGTAAAGAGGCTTCTAGACGAAGAGATTTTACTATGAATGCACTTATGTATGATCTATCATCAGGTGAGATAATAGATCATTGGGGTGGTTTAGAAGATATTAAAAATAGAGTAATTCGTGTAGTTGATCCAATAAAGTTTCAAGAGGATTCTCTCAGGGTACTGCGTGCAATGCAGTTTTCAGCACGTTTAAAATTTAGAATAGATCCAATTAGTAGAGAGATTATGAGAGGGATCTCACTTGATGATCTAACAGGAGAGAGAGTATTTTGGGAATTTGAAAAGATGTTCAATGCTGAGTGGTTACACTATGGACTCTTTTATATGAATGATCTACTTATAGGTAAAAAAATTTTTGGGATAGAGTTAACCTTTTCTGAGTTTATAAGATTATCACGTCATATGATTAGAGCTAGAGAGGTTGGTGATATTGGTATGAGACCATACTATTTTCTATATATTCTATCTACCGATCTACATAAAGATATTGAAAATTTATGTAAATCAATTCACACTCCAAAATTGTATATTAAAATATTGAAAAATCAGACAAAAGTTCCACATAAAATTACAGATCGATTTTTAGGTGCAATCTCTTTAAATATGCCTATATCTAAATGGTTAGGAGTCTATGCCAACAATACTCTAATTAGGGCAAAAAGATTAGGTATTTACTATAAAAGATTTGATCCAGGTATTAAACCAGTAGATCTCTTAAAAGAGGGATATAGTGGTAAAGAGTTGGGTAAAGAGTTGAAGAGACGAACTTTAGAAGCTGTAAGAACTACATTTGGGGTCAAAAATTGAAAATAGCAATCGCACTCTCTGGAGGTGGAGTTCGTGCAATTGCTCATCTTGGTGTAGTTAAAGTCTTAATCGATAACGGTTTTGAAATAGAGGCTATAAGTGGCAGTAGTGCTGGTGCTATTATTGGTGCTCTTCTTAGTGATGGTAAATCTCCTGAAGATATTTTAAAAATTGCTAAAACCATTGGAAAATGGGATTTGATGAAGGGGATGAGAAGAGGGGGTATCTTTGGGCTAAATGGAGTTAAAGAGATACTTTATGATAATTTGAGTATAAAAAAGATTGAAGAGAGTAGATGTAAGCTTTTTATTGCTTGTAGTGAGTTGTTAAGTGGTAAAATAGTCTATTTCAATAGAGGTCCAATAGCAGAGTAGTCTATAGCCTCATCATCCCTTGTTCCAATTTTTTCTCCTGTTAGGTATAATGGAATGTTATTGGCAGATGGTGGGTTTATTGACAATTTGCCTACTACCCCTTTAAGAGATTGTGGTTTGCCAATAGTTGGAATAAATGTTAATCCAATAGTACCTAAAGATCCAAAAAACATATTAAATACAACATTAAGAGCACTTGTTTTGATGATGAATTCAAATATAGAGCTCTCTAAGGGGCATTGTGACTTTTTTATTGAACCTGCTGAGTGTGATAGATTCAATATTTTTGATCTTCATAATGCCGAAGATGCTTATGAAGTTGGTATTTCAGAAGCTGTACGGCTTTTACCTAAATTGAAGAGAGTATTGACTAGATAACATTAGACTGTCGATATATGCTGTTTTAACATTGTAATTTTATTTGTAAGTGTTGTAATAAATTGGTGACTCTCTTTAATTTTAACAATATCGTCATGAAGTTGCTTATTTAAGTTTTCTACAGCTTTTTTTGCTTTTATCACTTCTATATCTATTATTTTTGAATTTTCTGTATCTTCTTTACTTAAATTATCTACATATATAATCTTCTCATTTGCGTTAGTTAGTTTGTTGTAAGAGTTTTTACTAATTTCAACAAGATTATTCATAGATTGAGCATTTGATTCCATTTTGCTACTTACATCCTCTATTGATTGAACAATAGTATTTATTGTGATATTGATCTCACCAAGACTCTTTTGAGTCTTTTCAGCCAATTTTCTAACTTCATCTGCAACAACCGCAAAACCTCTTCCATGCTCTCCAGCACGTGCGGCTTCTATGGCGGCATTAAGTGCTAAAAGGTTTGTCTGTTCAGCTATATCTGAGATAATACCTAGAATCTCTTTAATTTGAACAGTTGCTTCGCTAAGTGATTTAAATTGCTCTCTAACTTCAAGATTCTTTTCATAATACATATGAACATTCTCATCTAAAATTGTAATATCTTTTTGTGTATCTGAGATCATCTCGCCAGTTTTAGAGATCTCATTTTGTAATCTTTCTGAATAGTCAATATTTTTTTTACTCTCATCTGTTGCAATTTGGAGTGAAGTTACGATCTCTTTTGATAATTTATCGGTATCTTCCATTGAACTATCTATATTTGTTGATAACTGATCAATCTTTTGACTAATATATTCAGTCTCTCTTATAAGATCGTTTAAGTCCACTGCTGTTAAAACTTTTTCTCTAAAGTTATTGATAGCTTCAATTAAGTCTTGATACTCTTTGCTAAATTTAGCTTCAATTTCAAGAGGTTCAGATAGTTTCATATTTCTTAAATAGGAGATAGCTTTATTTGTGATATTTATACCATTTATCTTCTCATCGAAATCGTGTAGAGCTATTATAATAGCAATTACAATTTGAACAACTATACTAATTGTATTGTCTGTAAAAAGAGAAGCATTTAATAATAGTAAAAAAATCCCTATCCAGTGTACAACTCTCATTCTAAAAAATAGAAAATGTATCATAGCTTACTCCCATATAATAATTTAAACTTAGATGATTATAATTAAAATATTTTAATTGATGCTTAAAATTTGTTTTACTACAATTATAATTTTAAAAGTTTAGTATAAAATCTAGTAAAACCACTCTTTTGGTGTAACAAAAATACAATCTACTCTTTAGCTTTTAATTTATATTACATAATTTTAAGCAAAAACTTAGATATGTTTAAACATACTAATATACAGCAAAATTATAATTTAGATAAGAGGGTAAACTATAAATGCAGGAATCGGTCATGAATTTTAATATTGATCCAGTTGAGATAGCACCTAAAGTTTGGTGGGTAGGGCATGTTTTAGAAGGTGACCCTTTCCAGTGTCATGTCTATTTGATTGATAATGGTGAGGAGAGCATACTTTTTGATCCAGGGTCAAAATTGACATGGCCGTATTCAAGAGAAAAGATTTTGCAGATTATGCCTCTAGAAAATA
>CAZGCF010000086.1:0-5792 GCA_964524095.1 uncultured Campylobacterales bacterium
GATTTATATATTTAACACTTTAATTATAAAAAAAATGTGGAGACACTTAGTTTTATTAATGGAGTTTTTAGCAAAAGAAGAGAACGATTTATCTAAAAGAATAAAAATATCAACTGAAGATGAAGCTGGAATAATAGCTGAAAACTTGAATCTATTTATTGAAAAAATTCAAAACACAGTAAAAAATATAAAAAATTATGCTTATTTATCAGCAAATGTTGGAAATGAGGTTGAAAAAGCATCTGAGACAATTAAAAGTAGTATCGACACGCAGACAAATTTGATAGAGAAGAATAATGAGTTTACAGATCAGATACAAAAGAATCTTGAAAGAGTAGAAGAGAGTATCTTCTCTACTGCTAAAGATATCAAACGTACTCAAAATAATCTAAATAAAAATGTTAACTCATTACTTAAAACTGTTAATGTGATAAAAGATGCATCTTTAAAAGAGTTAAATCTGGCTCACAGAGCGGCTGAACTTACAGAAAGCTCATCTCAAATTAAAGAGGTTATTGGAATCATCAAAGATATTGCCGATCAAACAAACCTTCTAGCACTAAATGCCGCAATAGAGGCGGCTAGAGCAGGTGAGCATGGACGTGGATTTGCCGTTGTTGCCGATGAAGTTAGAAAATTGGCAGAAAAGACTCAAAAGTCTCTAAATGAGATTGATGCTGTAATATCTTTGGTTACACAAGGAATTATAGAGATAGAGAGCCAAATTCAGGAAAACTCCCAAGAGAGTGTAAAGATTTGTGAAATAACTCAAGAGCTTGCTAATGAGACTAACAACACAATGGAGAGTTTAGACAAAACTATAACCAAAGTTGAGAATGCTACCAAAGAGACAACAGAGATAGATATTAATGTAAAATCTTTAACTAAACTCTCAAAAGAGCTTATTGAGCAGGCAAAAATATCTGAAAAAGTTGGTAGCAACCTAAATGAAGTATCCAACACACTCCAAAATGTAGTCAATTCACTAAAAGAGGAGACAGATAAATTTAAAACATAAACTTTAATCTATTTTTTTGATACTCTTTGATATTATCACTTTTTGTTTTTAATCTATATCTAATTCTTGATCAAAAGTGATTTCTAAAATATCATGTAAGACTAAAGTCTCAACCCCTGATTTTAAGGAATAGCACTTTAGTCCTACCTCTTTTTAGTAAACACTTACTACATACTTTGGAGGCAAAAATATGAAGTTAAAAATAAAAAATGGAAAAAACCTCTTCTTCTTAATTTTTCTATTTAACCTGCTTATGAGCGGTTGTGCATACAACTCTATGTTTGGAACTTCAAAAAATCAAAAATCAAAAGCACAATGTGCCATTGAGATAGAGGATCGCTACGGCAATATATGCGATCAATATAGAGGTCAATATGAGTGCGCCATTGGCGTAGGAGACTCTTACGACGATGCAATCAAAGAGGCTAAACGCAAACTATCTGAAAACATATTAACCGTTGTCGAGTCATCATTAAGCAAAAATGTTAAAAAAGAGTTTATGGGTAATGAGAAGATCACAGAGATTGTAAAAAGCAAGAAAGAGTGGTCATCTATTAACCTTACATATTTAGAGTTAGAGGGTGCTCAAATAGAGAAGAAAGATAAAGAGGGTGACTGCTACTATGCAGTAGTAATATGGGAAAAAGAGAAAGCTGACAAAGCGGCTGAAAAGTTCAGAAAAAAAGCCGATGCCATAATGTATGTTAACCTTATAGAGAAGATTGATGACATAAGCTTAAAACTGAAACTTCTAGTCAGCTTGGAAAATATTGTTGCTCATAAAAATCTACAAAATGAAACAGTTGTAGTAAATGGAGAGGTCACCACCTTCAAAGCCTACTTAAACTCAATGTTTAACTTCCTGTTTGAGAATATCACAATCGCATTTACCGGAAATAAATTCTACCTCTTAACAAAAAAGAGCTTCTTACCAATAAAAGATATAAAAGTAACAATTCAAGATAGCGAAGGTAAAAAAGAGACATTTGTTTCAAGCATGGATGGAGAGGTCTATATTCCTAGAAACTTTACTCTACCAGTAAATGTATATGTTACACTTACCCAAAAAGATTTTCACATAGGAACAGTTGTAAAAAAAGATGTTTCACGCATATACATCTCTACAAGCCCATCAAAAATAGGCTATGAGCTATACAAAAATGGTAAAGTAATCTCTACAGGAACCACTCCAAATATGATAGAGGTCTATCCAGACAAATATGACAAATATAAAGTTGTTCTACTCGAATCTAAAAGATATAGAAAAATTGAACAAGTTTTACCTTTAAGAAAAGGTTTTGATGCCTACTTCTTCAGACAGATGGAAAAGGTACGCTACGGAAAAGTTGATCTAAGTGTAAATGGGAGTGCTATTTTAAAGATCTCTTCAGCCGACGGAAGAGTCATAGATGAAGATAGAGATCAATTCCAAGGAAAAGTGCCAGTTGGAACCTACCTAGTCACAGTCAAAAGAAGAGATGACTCAAGAGAGTACCAAATAGTAAAAGATAGATTTATGCTCTATGAGAATAAATCTATAAAAAGAGAGTACTTTGAACCAAGAGATAGGATCTTTACAAGAAGCGGTTTTGGGTTCTTTTTAGGCTTTACAAGCCAAACACCTTCAACTTTAACCATAGATGGTGAAGAGGATAATAAAGGACTCTTAGATAAAAACGATTTTGAAGAGAGCATTATGTACCTTGGGCTTAGAAAATATTTCACCCACTTCTTTGTAGGAGGCGGTGCAGGATTTGCCCTTGAAGATACATCTAGTTCAAGCTCAAGCAGTAGCTCATCTAGCAACGGTTACTACCTCGACGCAACAACAGGAGTATATATGCCTGTTGAGTGGCTTGGTGGTACTCTTGAGTTAGGTTTAGGGTATGAATATATGAACGCTTCAACAGAAAGAAAAGTCTATTACGACGACTACTACTACTACTACGAATATAAAAACATCGATTTAAGCTACAGTGCACCTTTTGCAAGCATAAAGATTACTGCCGCCTCAGTATTGGGGCTTGAGTTGAGAGTTTATGAAGATCAAACACAGTTAGTCTTTAGCATTGGAGCAACTAAACTCCACTCAAAATATAAACTTCCAAGAGAGGTCACTGCAAGAAGAGGCAGAGATTATGAGTAAACTTTTAATAAAGGTTAGTTAAATGCGACTTTTAACTCTACTCTTTATATTGACTCTCTTTGTTGAGCCAAGCTTTTGCGAAAGCACTACTCTCTCTCAATTTGAAAAGTTTAAACAAAAAGAGAGAAGAGAGTTCTTAGCCTACAAAAAGAGGCAAGAAGAGGAGTTTGAGTCATATAAAAAGATTCTATCTGAAGAGTTTAAACGCTATAAAGATGAGATAGCAAAGTTTTGGGAAGATAGAAAAACAACAGACAAAAAGGTGTGGGTAGAGTACTCTTCAGATCTCAAAATGAGAAGAGTAGTAAACTTTGAGACTGGAGAGGTTGAGATCTCTGTAATAGACAACAATACAAAAGAGGCAAGCAAAAAGCTTACAAAATCTCTAAAAGATCTCTTAGTAGAAGATAAACAGACCGCCTATAAGAGAGATACTCTATCAAACCGCATAGAGAAGAGGTTAACAACCTCTTTTAGCACTGTTAAAAGATCAAACATAAAGAGAGAAAAGATCTTAACTCCCATATTCTTTAAAGAGAAGCCTACACCAAAAAGAGTAGAACAGAAGGTAAACACCATTATAGCCACATCAAAAAAAGAGATTCGCAAAAACAGAAACAACCAAACAGTCTATACCATCAAATTTAAAATGCCTTCAAACGCCCTTTTGCAAAAGAGCAGACAATATAAACCAACTGTAACAGCTTGGGCAAACAGAAGAGAGCTACCACCTGAGCTAATCTTTGCTATCATACATACAGAAAGCTCCTTTAACCCTATGGCACGCTCACCAATTCCAGCGTATGGTCTAATGCAGATAGTACCATACACAGCAGGAAAAGATGTAACAAAGTTTCTTTATGGCAAACCAAAGCTACTTGCTCCATCTTATCTATATAACGCCAACAAAAACATAGCCATTGGAAGCACCTACTTCTATATGCTCTACCACAAATATTTAAGCGGTGTAAAAGATCCAAAAAGCAGACTCTACTGCTCAATATGTGCCTACAATGGAGGAATAGGAAGAGTAATCAAAGCTTTCACCGGAGCAACAAACCTAAAAAGAGGTGCTCAAAAGATCAACTCCCTCGACTCTAATGAGGTCTATAGAGTCCTAATGAGAAGAATGCCAGAAGAGACAAGAGACTATCTAAACAGAGTACTAAAAAGAATGGAGATCTATAAACATATATAAAAGGAGGAAAACTATGAGAAAAGTTCTTTTAGTTACAACAATTGCAGGATTGTGCATAACACTTTCAGGTTGTGGTTCATATACTCAAGAGATGATAGAAGCTGAAATAGAAAAACAAAAAGCAGATCAAGAGTTGCTGTATGAGGAGTTTAAAGCTGACAAAGCCCAAAAAAGGTTAGATGAAGAGCTATCTAAATAGCCTATTTTCTATTAAAAATAGATTTATATATGAATTTAAAAATTATATCTTTCGTTTAAGAAAACATTTGCTATCATAACCGAAGTTTAACTAATTTATCATATTTACGGCAAATAGTTTGTCGGTAAATATGTGGTAAAGTTAGAAATGAGGTGTTCCGGTCAGCTTTGTGTATAGTGGTTATGCAAAGCTGACCGGAACGGTTAATCCAAAAACATAACAAGGGAGTAAGTATGAAATTAACTAAACTAAGTTTAGCTGCAGTTATGGCACTTGGTTTCGCAAGCTCAGCAACAGCAGATGTAGATGTTAAAGTTACAGGTGGACAAGCTGTACTTTACTATAACTCACTTAGCGCAGGAGACACAGATCTTTTTGATAAAGCAAAAGCAAAAGGTAACATTGGTCTTCAACTAAAATCTACAGCAGATCTTAAAAATGGCTATACTGCTGGTGTTACTCTAAATATGATCAGTACAGCTGGTTTAGAGGGTAACTTGGTAAGTGGTGTTATGCAATCAACAGATGAGGGATTAAACGGTGGTTACTGGATCCCTGAAGCATATGTTGCTAAAACAGTAGGCAACACAACTCTTAAAATTGGTCGCCAATACCTAAACACTCCATTAGCATTCAGCGAAGGTTGGAACGTTTTCAAAAACAGCTTTGAAGCAGTGGTTGTAGCAAATAAAGATCTTCCAAAAACTACTGTTGTACTTGCTATGGTTAATAAAGCAAATACAAATGGTTTGGGTAAAGAGATGGATGACTTTAATCTCATTAATGATAATGCTGGAGAAGATAGAGCAGTATATGCATTAGGTGCTATGAATAAATCTATTCCAAACCTTAACATTAACGCTTGGGGATATGTAGCACCAAGTTATTTTAATGCTTTATGGTTAGATGCTACATATAAACTAAATGTAGGTCTTCCTTTAACATTAGCAGCACAAACTGCAACAATCAGCCCAGATGATGGTGACACTACAACTATGTTTGGTGCAAAAGTCGCTACTAAAGTTGCAGGCTTTACTCTAATTGGTGCATTTGACAGTGTAAGTGATGGTAAGATAGCTGTTGAGAACAGAGGTACAGGTGTTAAAACAAAACTATTCGTACAACAGATCTTAAACCAAGGTTCTATTAAAAAAGATGCTACTACTGTACAGCTAAAAGCAGTAACTCCATCTTATATGGGTGCTAAACTAATAGCTCAATACGCTATGAC
>CAZGCF010000087.1:0-5662 GCA_964524095.1 uncultured Campylobacterales bacterium
TTTTTTGGGAAGGTAAAGAGTGGTTCGTCAAACGTGATGAACTCATAGATTTGCGCTTTTCTGGAAACAAGTTACGAAAACTATATCCATTACTTCAGAGTGATCCTGACAAATATACAAGACTCATTAGCTTTGGTGGTGCCCAATCAAATGCAATGCTCTCTATGGCATATCTATGCAATTTAAAAGGTTGGGAGTTTATATGCTATGTAAAAAAGATGCCAAAGTGGTTAAAAGAAAATCCTATTGGTAATCTTAAGTTAGCATTAGAACTTGGTATGAAGATAGTAGAGATTCCACATTTAGAGTTTTATGATCATATAGAAAAGGTCCGAAGTAATATTCCTAAAGATGCAGTTTTTGTTCCACAAGGTGGTGCATGTCAATTGGCAAGAGAGGGTGTACATATTTTAGCTGAAGAGATTCTATCTTGGAAAAGAGAGAATAACATAGACTCTTTTAGTGTAGCAACTCCAAGTGGTACAGGAACTACAGCTCTATATTTACGTAAATATTTACCTAAAGAGATTTCAGTAATAACCACTCCTGTAGTGGGGGATAGTGATACTCTTATATCTCAGTGGAGAACTCTAGAGCCAAATCAAACAAGTTTACCAGAAATTTTATGTAAGTTGCCAAAACATCCATTTGCAAAGCCTAAAAAGGAGTATCTAGATGTTTGGATCTCTTTAAAAGATGCTGGTATTGAGTTTGATCTTGTTTATGCACCAAAAATGTGGCTAGAGTTATTAGAAATATATGATACTCTTAAAAAGCCGATACTATATGTTCATAGTGGTGGTGTTATTGGTAATATCTCCCAAATTGAGCAATATCGATACAAAGGATTCCTTTAAATAGAAAAAATGTTCAATATTCAATCTTTTAAAAGTAAAACTGTTTTAAAATTACCAAATACTACAATCAAGGTAGGTTTACAATGGAAAACATGGTAGCAGAAAGCTTTAAGTATATGATTCTTGGAATGGGAATCGTATTTGTGTTTCTTTACATTATGGTATTAGCTTTGCAATATCAAGCAAAACTGATTGCCAAATATTTTCCAGAAGAGCCGGCTAATCCAGCTGGTGATAACTCATCTGGTCTAGATAAGAAGAAGGTTGCTGCTGTGATTGCAGCTATTCAGCATCATAAAAATCGCGGCAAATAAGATTATAAAGGAACCTTATGGCGAAAAATAAAAAATTTATCGATGTTATGGACACTACGTTCCGTGATGGATTCCAATCTGTCTTTGGTGGTCGTGTCCTTATGGATGATTTTCTTCCGGCTGTAGAAGCGGCGAAAGAGGCGGGTATTACCCACTTTGAGTTTGGAGGCGGTGCACGTTTTCAGAGCCTTTTCTTCTACTTACAGGAAAATGCATTTGATATGATGGACAAGTTTCGTGAAACTGTAGGTCCAGATGCAAACCTTCAAACATTGGCACGCGGAATTAATACAGTTATGCTTGATACAGGCAGTCGTGAAATGATCGATCTTCATGCCAAACTTTTCAAGAAGCATGGTACGACTACAATTCGAAACTTCGATGCTTTAAATGATGTTGACAACCTAGCATATAGTGCCGAGTGTATTAAAAAACATGGTCTCAAACATGAAGTTGTTGTGACTATTATGGATCTTCCTCCGGGATGTTATGGTGCACACGATGCAGAGTTTTATGAAAAAGTATTGAGACGCATTTTAGATTCTGGATTACCATTTGATAGTGTATGTTTTAAAGATGCAAGTGGTACGTCAAATCCAAATAAAGTTTACGAAACTATTAAAATGGCTCGTAAACTTCTACCTGAAGGAACACATCTACGCCTACATACACATGAAACTGCTGGTGTTAGTGTTGCTTGTTATTTGGCGGCTCTTGAAGCTGGTGTTGATGGTATAGATTTGGCGGCACATCCTGTCAGTGGCGGTACAAGTCAGCCAGATATTCTTACAATGCTTCATGCTACAAAAGGGAGTGAGTTTGATCTTGGTGGCTTAGAGTTAGAGAAAGTATTGAAGTATGAAGAGGTTCTTACTGATTGTTTAAAAGATTACTTTATTCCACCTGAAGCTACACAGGTCTCTCCACTTATTCCATTCTCTCCAATGCCAGGTGGAGCATTGACTGCAAATACACAAATGATGCGTGATAGCGGTATCTTGCATAAATATCCGGAAGTAATTCGTGCTATGCAAGAAGTAGTTGAAAAAGGTGGTTATGGTACTTCTGTTACTCCAGTATCTCAATTCTATTGGCAACAAGCATTCAATAACGTAATGTTTGGTCCTTGGAAAAAGATTGCTCCAGGTTATGGACGAATGGTGCTTGGATACTTTGGAAAAACACCTACTGAACCAGATGCTGAAGTTGTAAAGATTGCGGCTGAACAGCTTAAACTTGAGCCAACAAAAGAGAATCCTTTAGATATAGCAGATCGTGATGAAACCAAGTCAATCGCTCACTGGAAAAAAGTTCTAGAAGATGAGGGACTTGAAACAACAGAAGAGAATATCTTTATCGCAGCTGCTTGCGATAAGAAAGGAATCGCTTTCCTTAAAGGCGAATCACCATTAATGGTACGTAAAATTGATGAAGAAGAAAATAAAAAAGAAGGTGGATCTATGAGTAGTGCAACAGGTGTATATACAGTTGTAGTTGATGGTCAGAAGTTCAATGTTCAAGTTGCTGAGGGTGAAGGTGAGATTGTAGTAAAAGAGGCTACAAGCACTCCTGCTCCTGCACCAGAAGCTGAAGTACCAGCAGAGAATGCTCCTGGTTTAACAGAAGTTACAGCTCAGGTACCTGGTAATGTTTGGAAAATTGTTAAAAATCCGGGTGATACTGTAGAAGAGGGTGAAGTAATTATGATTTTAGAAGCAATGAAGATGGAGATTGATATTCCATCACCTAAAGCTGGTAGAATTGCTAAGATCAATGTCTCTACAAATCAAGCGGTTCAAGAGGGTCAATTATTAGCATTAGTTGAGTAAATTTAATTTTAGAAAAGAAAACTTTTATTGAAGCTTCTTAAAAAAAAGGAGATATTTTAGTATGAAAAAAAGTATGGTAGCAGGGTTACTACTGTTTTTTACACTTGTAGTAGGTGCTGTAGCAAGTGAGCATACAGTAGTAGATTCACAAACGGTAGCGCCTTCAAAAACAGTAGTACATTCAAAAACAGTAGTACATTCAAAAAAGGCTGAAGTGACAAAGAGTGTACAACCTGTGGAGAATCATGATAAAACTATTTGGGAGTTACTAAAGTCATTTTATAAAACTACAGGTATCTATGCTTTTACAACACCTCAAGATGATGTTGTAAATGGTGAGGGAGAGAAGGTAAGTGATTTTCATCAATCTTGGGGTCGTATTATTATGATTGGTATCACCCTTCTTCTTTTCTACCTTGCTATTGCAAAAGGGTTTGAGCCTCTCTTATTGATTCCAATAGGGTTTGGTGGACTTTTAGCTAACATTCCAATGGCAAATATGACTGGTGATCATGGATTTTTAGGAGTTATCTATAATGCAGGTATAGCAAATGAGTTCTTCCCATTGCTTATTTTTATGGGTGTTGGGGCTATGACCGATTTTGGTCCTATGCTTGCAAATCCAAAGACTGCACTTCTTGGTGGTGCGGCTCAGTTTGGTATTTTCGGAACATTGGTAGGAGCGGCGGCACTTAGCCAGTTTACACCACTATTTGACTTTTCACTTCAAGATTGTGCCGCAATTTCTATTATTGGTGGTGCTGATGGTCCTACATCTATCTTTATTGCAACCAAGCTTGCCCCAGATCTTTTAGGTGCAATTGCTGTAGCGGCTTACTCATATATGGCTCTTGTTCCAGTTATTCAACCACCTATTATGAAAGCTTTGACTACAGAAAGTGAAAGAAAAATTGTTATGAAACAACAAAGAAAAGTTCATAAACTTGAAAAGCTTTTCTTACCATTGATTGTTCTTGGTCTTAGTATTCTTCTATTACCAGAATCGACACCACTTATTGGTGCATTTACATTTGGTAACTTTGCAAAAGAGTCAGGTGTTGTAGATCGTTTAAGTGACACAATGCAAAATGCTTTGATCAACATAGTTACAATTCTTTTAGGTCTTGGTGTTGGTTCAAAACTTGCAGCAGAAAAGTTCCTTGTAGGTGATACTCTTGGAATTTTGATTCTTGGTCTTGTTGCATTTGCTGTAGGTACTGCGGCAGGTGTTTTAATGGCTAGATTGATGAATAAATTCTCTTCAGAACCTATTAACCCATTGATTGGTGCGGCAGGAGTTTCTGCTGTTCCAATGGCGGCACGAGTTGTAAACAAAGTAGGTATGGATGCTAAACCTGGAAATATTCTTTTAATGCATGCAATGGGTCCAAATGTTGCAGGTGTTATAGGTTCAGCGGTTGCCGCTGGTATTTTAATCTCTATTTTTAATTAATATAGTAATTTCCGTTCCACTCTTGTTGGGACGGAAGTTGAAAGTTATTAGATGACAAAAACATCTGTGTATCATACAGTAGTTGTACTGGCTTCAATTGTAATTATAATTGCTGGATTAAAGTTATCTGCCTCTCTAATTGTTCCATTTCTATTATCTATTTTTATCTCTCTGCTTTTAATGCCTCTATTACGATGGCTTATAAAAAAGGGTATTCCTAAAATGGTAGCCTTTTTTATGGTCATAATTTTTGTTTTTTTGCTATTTGTTTCAATTTCTGGTCTAATAACAAGTCAGATGGCTGATCTATTTAAAAATTCAGATCAGTGGCAGGCATTAATGGTAGAAAATCTTAAATTGTGGATAATTCAACTTAAAGATTTAGGTATTAATATTGATCAGGATCTCTTCTTCTCTATGTTTCAACCTCAAAGAGTCTTTACTTTTATTCTATCGTTAGTGAAAAATGCCTCTATGATGCTATCATACTCTTTTCTAATTTTCTTTACTATAGTCTTTATGTTGCTGGAGTCTTTCTCTATAAAAATGAAAATAGAGTATTTAGAAAAGAATGGTTTAACTGGATTAGCAAATAGAATAGATCTCTTTACAGAAAAGTTAAATCACTACTTTACTTTAAAAGCTTTTACAAGTCTATTGACAGGTATTTGGATTTCAGTAATATTATATATTTTTGATGTGCCTTATCCTCTACTTTGGGGGCTTGGAGGTTTTATGCTCAATTTTATTCCTGTGATTGGTTCTATAATAGCCGCAGTTCCTCCTGTACTTATAGCTTTTGCTACTCATGGCTATATTGATGCATTATGGATAGCTGGATGGTTTATAGTTATCAATATTACAATAGGAAATGTAATTGAACCAAAAATTATGGGCAAAGGTTTGGAAATATCTGAACTCGTTGTATTTTTATCACTAATATTTTGGGGATGGGTTTTTGGAAAGGTTGGAATGCTTTTAGCTGTTCCATTAACAATGATTGTTAAGTTTGCTTTAGAGATCTCTGATTCGACAAAATGGATAGCTGTACTTTTAAGTGATATAGTTAAAGATAAGTAAGTATATTTTAAATAAAGATTGTGAATAAAGAAGCAAAAAGAAGAGAGAAAACTCTCTTCTTTATTGTAGAAGTTTCATAACATTTTGTTGAACAGCATTAGCCTGACTCATAGCATAACTTCCAGATTG
>CAZGCF010000088.1:0-5648 GCA_964524095.1 uncultured Campylobacterales bacterium
AGATCATCAGATTTTCCATATTTAACTGCAACATAATTCTTTGAAGTTTCATTGATTGCTCTAAATATTAAATCTTCTGCCCAATCACCTTGTTCTTTATTTGTTATAAAGTTTGAAGATGCTTGAGTTGGAGGATTCGTTCGATCTCTAGGAATACTAAAATCAACAATAGAGGGTGATACCAATTTAGTAAGTTCTCTTATTTTTTCAAAGTATTCCATATCATCTCCTTGTTTTTTTATAAAACTTAAACATACTCAAGCAATCTTTTTTTAGTCGTTTAGCGAAAATGTAGCTTACCCTATATTTATTCATAAACTCATAAATTGATCTATTAGTACTTGACCAAAAGTAATACAAGTTAATTTGGATTACTTTCGAAAGATACTTATTCATGTTGACAGCTTTTAAATTGTAATATTCTCAATCCACTCACACTGATCACCTTTTACAATTAGTGCATCAAGCTGATATGGCATATCTAACTTATGCATTTTCAAATAGGCTTGAATTGATCGTAAAAGTTTAGAGAGTTTAGCAGGGGTGATATTGTATACCGGTTCAAAAGTTGTTCCGCTCTTAACCTCAATAAAGTGTAAGATACCATCTTTTTGAGCAATAATGTCTATCTCACCAAACCTAGAATAGACATTTCGATCCAAAATTTGGCAACCACGCTCTATTAGCCAATTACTTGCTATTTGCTCTGCATAGTTGCCAACTTCTCTGCTCACGCCGGTAGAACTTCCACTTTTATTGATTTGAATGCGGCTGTTAAGATAAGCTCATCGCTCTCATCGCCAAAAAGGTAGTTGATGCGAGATTTTGCATGGTGAAATGTTATAAAGAGAGTATTGGGCTTGATCTTTTCTGTAAACTTTACTCGTAGTGGTGCTGATTCTCCATATTGTGAACGCAAAATTACATACTCACTCTTAGGAAAGCGATCAACATCCTCTTCACTTACAAGTAAAATATCTTCATCATAACGATTGTTTAGTTTTTCACTCTGGATCGTCTGGGCAGCGTTGTTGTAGTGTGGTAATGTTCTTCCAGTTGTCAGATAGTAGCCTGACTCTACACCTCCATTTATCAGTTCCTCTACCATTCCACGCAGTCTGTACTGATGGTAGATAAATTTACCAAGTCCATCTTCTGTACGGAAATCAAGCAGATGTAAAACAGGAGTATCTTCTATATAAACAGGCCACTGCAACCCACGCTTTCTATGACGTTTAAGACGAAGATAGCTTGCACCACTAAAGCGTCTGTGTGCTACCTCTCTAACTTCATTCCAGACATCTTCACTCGTTTTATAGTCATAGTTGCCACCCATAGCATTGTTAAGCATTTTGATTACTTCCCAATCATCAGGGAGATCACTCTTTACAATTGGTTGCGAGAGATGCAGACGACGCATTGCATTTACATAGACACCCTCTTTCTCATAAGCAGACTTAACACCTATGACAATATCTGCACGCTTTGCAATCTCTGTCATAAAGAGCTCTTGCACCATTATAAACTCTAAATTCTTCAATGCTTTATCAATCTTGTTTTGATTAGGGTGAATGTGGGCAATATCTTCTCCCATATTGAGAAGTGCTTTGATCTTCCCTTCAAGCATTGCATCTACAAGTTGTGGTGTCATAAGCCCCACTCTTTTTGGCTGTTGATAGTCAGGATCATAGTAAGGAAGACACCCCATATCGCAAGCACCCTGAACATTGTTTTGTCCACGAAGAGGCATTAACCCGGCACCTGTTTTTCCTATGTTACCTGTCAAAAGAGCAAGATGGGTAATTGCCATAACTGCATAACTACCATCAATATGCTCTGTAACTCCAAGCCCCCAGAATATCATCGACTTCTTCAGAGCATACTCTCGTGCAATTATTGGGATCAAGGTTGCCAAATACTCATAACCCGGAACTTTCTTGAAAAATTCAGGATTGGCATATGGATCATTTAAGATCTTCTCTCTATACTCTTCAAACCCTTTGGTTCGATTTTCAACAAACTTTTTGTTGTAGAGTTCATCTTTTAAAATGACATATGCCATCATATTTAAAACAAGAAGATTTGCCTCATAAGGAATGATCGCCTTATGTTTGGCATACTTCATCATCTTGATTTCACGCACATCAATAACAGCAACATTATCGTGAAGACGTGCTGCATCGATTATGCGATTTGCTACAATTGGGTGTGCTTCAGTAGTGTTTGAGCCAATAATTAGTATAAACTCAGCTTCGTAAATATCGTTGTAAGGATTTGTAGCAGCTCCCTCTCCAATGGTGGCACGCATACCTTTAAGGCTTGGACTGTGACAAACCCTTGCACAGTTGTCAACGTGTGGAGAGTTCATAGAGTCTCTTGTAAACTTTTGAAAAAGGTATGCACTCTCACAACTTGTTCTTGCTCCACCTATGGCACAAAAACTCTCATCTCCGTAACTTTTTCTGATTTCCATTAACTTCATAGCAGCAGCTTGTACAGCTGTTTGCAAATCTGTAGTAAACCAATTCTCATCTAATGGTTCAAGAGAATCTTCTATTTTAGCTTTAATATGTGGATTTTTCTCTAAGAAGTGTTTAGCGATTCTTGGCTTTCGAATACGATCTTTTGAATCAACAAAATCAAACCCATATTTACCTTTAACACAGAGTTTCCCCTGACTTACATAACCATCTTTATCGGCACCTATTTTATGGATCTTATTACCATCAACTTGAGCTACAATATCACACCCAACACCACAATATGTACAAACACTCTCAACTTCAGTATAGTTCAAAACTCCCCCCTGCTTCATCTCTTTGACTCTATCTAATTATAAAATAATTTTCTAAAAAAACAAGTGAATGAATAGCAGACTGCTCACCTCTAAAGTTTTAAAAAAGTAATTTTTCAACTTTTTTATGCAAATATATTTATAGATAATAAGTTACCAAAAAAGGAAGAGAATGCAACATTATAAAACTCTTTTAACAATACTTATAATCTCTTTGATTAGTGGTTGCAATATCACCTCATCTTCAAATGTTGATAAGTCAAATGACTCATATACTCTCCACAAGAATATTACAGTTACCATTTTTTGGACTGGAGAACCAAGCAGTGAAGATAATGGAGGTATTGCAAATTTAGCCAGTGCTTGGGATAGTATGTGGATGATAAACTATGGTGGAGTCGATACACCCGATAAAAGAGATGGTTACTATCCTGCAGGGTTTACTCCAAATGAAAATCCATTTTACTTTGCCCTCCCATACAACGACTTTGATGAAAATGGCTTAAAAAAGGAAAATTTAGAGTCATACATCCCTTGGGCAGTCAAAGATGATAACTCATCTTTATCAATATGTAAAAATAGATGGATAAAAATTATAAAAGGTAACAAAGTTGCTTATGCCCAATGGGAAGATGTTGGACCATTTGGAGAAGATGACAAAGAGTATGTTTTTGGTACAAGTTTACCAAAAAATCAGATTAATCAAAATGCAGGGTTGGATGTTTCACCTGCTGTAAGAGACTATTTAGGCTTAAATGACATAGATACCGTTGATTGGCAATTTGTAGATCAAGAGGATGTACCTGACGGTCCTTGGAAAGAGATAGTTACAACAAGCAATGTAAATTGGGTAAATTGGTATAAACCAGACATAAATACAACTTGGCATTGGCAACTGCAAGGAACAATAAATACATCTTATAATGTTAAACTCTATGATATAGATCTTTTCGATACAGATACTGCAACCATACAGTCACTCAAAGCTGATGGTAAAAGAGTTATCTGCTATTTCAGTGCAGGAAGTTATGAGAACTGGAGAGAAGATAGCAACTCTTTCCCCGCAGAAATATTAGGAAACGATCTTGATGGGTGGGCAGGTGAAAAATGGTTAGATATTAGAAGCGATCTTTTAAAACCTATAATGTTAAAGAGGCTAGATTTGGCAAAAGAGAAAGGGTGTGACGGTGTTGAACCAGACAATGTTGATGGATATTTAAATAATACCGGTTTTCCTTTAACTGCTGAAGATCAGTTAGCATACAACAAATTTCTTGCAAAAGAGGCAAAAAAAAGAGGATTGAGCATTGCCCTAAAAAATGATCTAGATCAAGTAAAAACTCTTGAACCATTTTTTGACTTTAGTATAAATGAGCAGTGTCATAAATATAATGAATGTGACAAACTTAAACCTTTTATAGATGCTAACAAACCTGTATTGAATGCAGAGTATGCAATAGAGTATGTTGACAATATAGATGGTGCTAGAGATTTAATTTGTTCAGAATCAAAAAATCTGCAATTCAAAACATTGATTTTACCAATAGAGTTAGATGACAGCTTTAGATATAGCTGTGATGAATAAGTTAAATTTAATACCATATTAAGTAACCTTTGATACTTTTTTCAACTAAAATATAAATGCGAGTATTTAATGAAAACAATTTTTGGACCCGTACCTTCTAGAAGATTTGGGAAATCGTTAGGCATTGATCTTAGTCCTGAAAAGAAGCAGTGCAATTATGACTGTCTATACTGCGAATTGTCTGCCGCAAAACAAGTTAACACTATTGAGAATCCCCCTTCAGTAGATGAAGTTGTTTCAGAGTTAAAAAGTGCATTAAAAAGGTATCCAGATATAGATGTCATAACTTTAACAGCAAATGGAGAGCCTACACTATACCCATTTCTTGATGAGTTAATAGATGAGATAGATGCCATTAAAGGCAACTATAAAACGCTAATCCTTACAAACTCTTCAACTATAGCCGATCCAAAAATACAGAAGAGTCTAGCAAAAATAGATACAGTAAAACTCTCTCTTGATTGTGTTACTGAAGAAGCCTTTAAAAAGTTAGACCGTCCTCTTAAATCGATCGATATTCGATCTATTATTGATGGAATAGTAGAGTTTAGAAGAGTCTTTAACAAAGAGCTAATTCTTGAAATTTTAATGGTTAAGGGCATCAATACGACAGATAAAGAGATAGAGGAGTTCAATAAAATTTTACCAACTATAGATGTAGATAGAATCGATTTAGGAAGTATAGATCGTCCACCAGCATACCCAATCGAACCGCTAAGCTATATAGAACTTCTTGAAATAGCCCAAAAATTTAGCCCAACTTTGCCAATCCACATCACAAGTCGCTATAAAGCAAAAGAGGCAAATGGATCTTTTAATGAGAGTGAGATACTATCTACTCTTCAAAAACGCCCGTTAACAATGGATGACATTAAAACTCTTTTTGATGAAGATAGTTTAAAACGCTTTCAAAAACTGCTATATAATAAAAAGATAGAAGAGAAGGTCGTCGGATCGCTAAAATTCTACTGCTGTCACAACCATTGATGGAGAGTCAACTTAAGTTAACTCTCCATTCTGATCATAACCGGTCTCTCTTTTACACTTTCAATAGTTTGCTACTTATTTATTGCTTCTTGCATAGCAGACTCTTTGCAAATATGTGTAGCCAATAGAAGTGTTGCTTTACCGTCTTTACCAGGTTTTTGCAACATTGTCTCAATAGAAATATTTTGTTCACCCATAACTTTAGAAACAGCGCTCAAGACACCAGGCTTGTCAGCTACTTCAAGACGCAGGTAGTATTTACTTACGATCTCATCTTTGTCT
>CAZGCF010000089.1:0-5647 GCA_964524095.1 uncultured Campylobacterales bacterium
TTTTTTAAATTATATCTAAATCTGAACTTCTGTTTTTTAATGAAAAAGTAAATCTCTGACCCGCTTATTTCACAATATTATAGATAGTCTCTTTGATCTGCTCAGGTAGTAGTCCAAGCGACTCTTCAACTTTTTTGCTATTTCCATGAGTAATAAACTCATCTTCATACTCAAATGAGTATATTGTTACGCCATTTAAATTGTTGAACATAACTGCTTCTGATAAGGCAGATGCCACTCCACCAAGTTTTGCTCCATCACTTATTATAAACCATTTATCAAACCTATTTGATGCATCTATTAATGTCTCAATATCTAACGGTTTAACAAACCTAAGATCCAATACAGCACTCTTAATACCACAACTTTGTAATAAATCTGCTACAGCAACTGCTTTACCAACACCATTTCCATAACCGATTAGAAGAATCTCACCATCTCTTTGTAAATACTCTGCCTTACCCAGTTCAAATGGCACAGCAGGGAATCTTCCATTCTCTAAAAGCATTGCCCCTCTTGGGTACCTAAATGCACAAGGTGTTGGAAATTCAACAGCAAACTCAACAGCCAACTCTAAAGTTGCATCATCTCTTGGTGCAAAGAGTGTCATATTTGGAATTGGACGTAAATAGCTTATATCAAACGCTCCTTGATGTGTTTCGCCATCTTCACCTACAATTCCAGCTCGATCAATTGCAAAAGCAACTGGCAAATTCATTAAAGCTATATCATGAATTACCTGATCATACCCTCTTTGTAAAAATGTAGAATATATTGCTACAAAAGGCTTAAACCCCTCTTTTGCCAATGCACCCATAGATGTTACAGCGTGCTGTTCGGCAATTCCTACATCCCAAAATCTCTCTGGAAACTTCTCCATCAACTGCTTCATACCTGTTCCGCTTGGCATAGCGGCAGTTACACCTACAATCTTTTCATCTTTAGAGGCAAGTTCGCAAAGTTTGTCGCTAAATATTTGAGTAGCACTAGCTTTACTACTCTTTTTTAGACTCTCTCCACTCTCCTTATCAAAGGGGCCTACCCCATGCCAATGCTCATAATACCCCTCAGCAATCTTATAACCTTTTCCTTTTGTAGTTTGGGCATGAACAATTACTGGTTTTTTCATATTTTTTGCAGTTTGAAATGTCTCAATCAACTGCTGTATATTGTGTCCATCTACTGGACCAATATACTCTAACCCCATCTCTTCAAACAGGATCCCAGGAGTGATCATTCTTATACTCTCTTCCATCCTCTTTGCAACATACATTGCAGAGTCTGGCAGACGTTCAAGCATCTTCTCTGTTTTCTCTTTAAAACGCTGATAAAAGGGGCTTGCCATTGCTTGAGATAGTATGCGACTAATAGCACCAATAGGTTTTGCTATACTCATCTCATTATCATTTAGAATAATAACAGCAGGATACTCTCTGTCACCCAACTCATTAAGTGCCTCATACACCATACCAGCACTCATTGCACCATCACCGATCAATACTACAGGAATACGACTACCCTCTTCACCACGTAACTTTATAGCTTTAGCGGCTCCTACAGCTAAAGATACAGATGTAGAACTATGTCCTGCTACATAGTAGTCATATGGAGATTCACTAGGTTTTGTATAACCACTAATTCCACCAAACTGGCGGAGAGAATCAAACTCTTCCCATCTATCAGTTAACAATTTATGAGCATATGCTTGATGACTTACATCAAATATAAATGGATCTTTTTCAACATCAAAGACATAGTGCATTGCAACTATTAGGTCAACTGCACCCAATGTACTACTTAAATGTCCTCCCTGTCGGCTCACAATATCTAAAATACGCTCTCTTATATCTTTAGCACACTCTTCTAGTTCTGTTAAATTCATCTGCTTAACCGGTTTCATTAAGGATCCTCATCTATTTTAATGTTCCAAATACTGCCTCTTTAATTCTTTCAAATCTATGCATAATATCACCATCAATATTTCCAACATCACTTATAACTATTACTCCACCAGGTCCTACTGCCGGATCAGAAGAGACTTCAATCTTTGGACCTTGTTCTAATGACTCTTTAATATATGAATAATCATTTGGATTAACTTTTAAAGTGACCTTTGAAGCATCTTTAACTTCTGTTAATAATAGATTAGCTAGACGTAAAGCGACCTCTCTAGAGTTACTCTCAATCTCTTTTACAACAACCTGTTTTGCCAAATCTAAAGCAGTCTCTATCAACTCCTCTTCTATAGTATCTACCTTTTTCAAAAAGAGTTTTCTACTCTCATCTAATGAAGCAATTGTATGAGCCAACCTTTCGCGAAGATCATCTACTTCTGCTTTAAATTTAGCTTCACACTCCTCTTTACCAGCTAATTTTCCCTCTTCATATGAAGCTTCTTTAGCCTCTTTTAGACGAACTTCAAACTCCTCCTGTTGCTTCTCAAGTTGCATCTGCATTTTAACAAGATTTGTAGAAAGCTCATCAGCCTTCTTTAACATCTGCTCTACTATCTCATCTTTTGCAGATGTCGATTCAGATAGAGTCTCATTTTGAGAAGGTTGAGAATATGCAGACTCATCTTCTGTTTGCATATTCTGCTCTTCGAGTTGTTTCATAATTTCTGGTTCATCTTCACCTTTTGCTGCATCTGTCAATATTTTAAAGTGGTACTTCTGAATAACATGACCAGTTGTTTTATCTGGTGGAATGACTGTTTCCATCTTACTCTATCATCTCCTCAGCATCACCAATGCTTACAACTCCCTCTTCAGCAAGTTTTTGTACAACCTCTACAATTTTACGTTGTGCACCTTCAACCTCTTTAACTTTTACAGCACCTAAGAATTGCATCTCCTCCTCAAATGCTTCTCGTGCACGTTGTGACATATTTGACAAAAATCTCTCTTTAAGCTCTTCTGGTGCACTTTTTAGTGCAAGCATTAAATCTTTTTTATCAATTGCCTTGAGTATTTCACGTATGGCATTATTGTCAAGGTTAGAGATATCTTCAAATGTAAACATCATCTCTTTAATAGAGTTAGCCAACTCTTCATCTATCTGCTCAATCTGAACAAGTGTTGACTTAGCCGCTTTCTGTCCAAGTCGGTTAAATATATCTGCAACAGCACGTGGTCCACCTACCTCAACCTTATAACTAGCAAGAGACTCAAGTTTACTCTCAAGTACAGTAGAAACTCGCTTAATAATTTGCGGAGAGATATCTCCAAGATTTGCCATTCTCATAGCTATCTCTGCTCTCATATCATCATCAAAATAGCTTAAAACCTCTGCGGCATCAGTTGCTTCCATGTGGGCTAAGATCAGTGCAATTGTTTGAGGATGCTCATTAATAATAAAGTCTGCAAGCTGTTGAGGCTTAATTTTAGAAAGGAATGTAAAGTTTTGAGTACTCTGCATCGACTTAGTAAGTCGTTCTATAACCTTTTTAGCCTCTTCTGGTCCAAGAGCTTTATATAGAATCTCTTTAGCATACTCTAAACCGCCTGTATTTAGATACTGGTTAGATTGCATAATCGCATAAAACTCTTCCAATACAGCCGCGGCAATAGGTTTATCAATTGTTTTTGCAGTTGCAATATACTTTGATACTTCAGTAATAGAATCTACATCGAGCTGAGAAAATACGTTTGCCGTAATATCTTCTCCAAGCTGAATAAGCAAGATTGCTACTTTTTCAGCCATCGAAAGCTCATCTAATTGTGCTCTTTGTTGAGGAGTTAACTGAATACCACTCATTTTTTGCCTCCACTCATCTGATTAGCCGCACTATTCTCCATCTCTGTCTCATCACGAATCAGAGCAGATATTAAAGCCGCCAACTCCTCTGTCTTCTCTTCTGCTATCTCTGTCATCTTCTCAAGTAAAACCTCATATTTAAGTTCATCTTCATCAAACTCTTCTGTAAGACCCAATTGCTCCTCTACCTTTTTACGCATCTGTGTAAACTTCTCTGTTAAAGACTCCTCTTCCTCATCATCAAGCGATATTAAAGGCTCAATCTCTTCTGTCTCATCAATTGGTATTTCAAGCATTCTTTCACTAAATGGCACAATAACTTTTTTATAAAACACAAATAGTATAATGACCAAAAAGATAAATTTTAAAATTGGGGTAATTGGATTTAAGTAGTCATAAAATGTTCTTACTAAGCTGTCATAAGGACTCTCTTGTACCTCATTGGCATAATTTTCAAACTGGAAGTTTGAAACACTTACTTGATCTCCGCGTCTTGCATCAAAACCTATAGTCTTTTTTACCAATGAGCTTATTTGATCCAACTCATCACTATTTCTAGGCTGATATACTATCTTCCCATCTTCACCAGGAACATATTTGCCATCAACAACCACAGCGGCACTTACACGTTTAATTACAGCAAAAGGTCCTTTAATGTTTGATACGGTTTTAGATATTTCATAGTTTGTTGTTGAAGATGACTTCTCATATTTCTGCTTGGTTTTACCATCTTCCAACCCTTGTACCGGACCAATATTACTTACAGCTCCAGGTACCCCTCCTGGTGATTGAGGAGAGTACCCCTCCTTCTTCTCTTCTAGAGTTTGCTCACTTCTAACAACATTCTCAGGATCATAATGCTCTTGTACACTGCTTCTTTGAGAAAAGTCAAAATCTATTGTAACTTTTGCTACAACTCGATCTTTTCCTCCAATAAATGGTGCTAATACACTGACTATCTTCTCTTCATAAAGATTTTCATATCTATTCTTATAAGCTATCTGTTGCGATACAAGCTCTTCATCTATTGCATCTTCGCTAGATTCTCCTAACGGTTCTCCAAGAACATTGACCAACTTTACATACTCTGTAGTCAAATTGGGAACAGCGGCGGCTACTAAGTTTTTAATACCTTCAATCTGCTTTCTAGTAAGCCTCATTCCCTCAACTTCTTTGATCATTACTGAAGCACTAGGAGGTGTATTTTTAGATACAAAGACACTCTCTTTAGGCATAGCAATATGTACTGTTGCACTCTCTACAGGCACTAATGCAGAGATTGTACGCGCAAGCTCTCCCTCTAAAGCACGTAAAAACTTGATCTTTTGATCAAAATCTGTTGCTCCAAACTCCTGTTTATCAAAGAGTTCAAACCCAACATGGCTCTCTTTTGGAATCCCTTGAGAAGCAACTGAAATACGTACTTTATAAACTACATCTTTAGGTACTTCTATAACACCATCTTCAGGTATCCTATAGTTGATCTGCTGTTTTTCAAGCTCTTGAATTATTAAACCGGCATCTTTAGGTGAGAGATGATCAAAAAGAACAGCATAATTACTATTTTCTCCACTTCTTGTGTAGATAATAATAAAAACAATAAAACCTATAACAGCAAGAAGTGTAGCCGCAATTACTACTCTTTGGGCACGATTAAGTCTTTCATATAGGCGGATTAGCTGTTCTGCCACCTCTTTAAAATTCATCTACTTTCCTGTTTTCAGTAATTTTTGCATAACTTCAAAAAATCTCTGATTTTCGCTCTCTTTGCCTATTGTAATTCTGATTGCATTGAGTCCATAACCTTTTAAGTCTCGTACTATCACTCCTTGACGCAAAAGTGCATCGGCTATATTTGTAGAGTCATCTACACCATCTAAAATATATGTAA
>CAZGCF010000090.1:0-5479 GCA_964524095.1 uncultured Campylobacterales bacterium
GCCATTTCTGCATTATGTAGAGTGACTTGTGATTTGCCCCAACTATTTGTTAATGGATTGTTGCACTTATGTTTAAACATTGGAAGTACAATGAGAAGATGATTGAAATTATGCATAATATATTAGAGCCTCAAAAAGCAGATGATTCAATAAAAAAACATACTCAAATTTTAAGAGTAGTTAAGGAAGCTCTTCCTATAACATCACCTCTATCTGAAGAGAATATTCAAATAGCCATTAAAAAGGCTAATGAGTATGGATTAGATGCACAAAATTTAAAAAAAGCAATTGAGTCATTAAAAATAAATTAAAAGATAAAACATGAGATCATTTCTAACACGCATTGCAAAAGGTGCATACAAAAGTGACATTGAAAAAGAGCATAAAGCGCTACTTGATGAGTTACTACGTGAAGGTATTGTCAAAGAGATTGGAGAAAAGGTTCTACTAGACTCAAAGTATCGTGCAGGAGTAGTAGATCTGCTACCCTCTGGAACTGCATTTTTAGAGCTTATTGGAGCTAAAGGAAGAGATCTTCTTATTGAATCTCAAAATATAAATGGTGCAAAAAATGGTGACTATGTAATTGTAAAAAGAGTCTTTGGCAAACCTGGACGACCTAGTGCAAGAGTTGTAAAGGTAGTTCAACCTGCATTTGTCTATGCTGTAGGTTATATAAAAAATACAGAGTCAGGGCTACAACCATTTCACATCAAAACAGACCTGCCTATGGAGCTTAAAAGCTCTATAGAAGGACTCTCAGAATATACTCTTTTTCAAGTAGATAATCGAACATCTGAAATTACTCAAATTTTAGGAAATCTAAATGATCCTAAGGTTGATGAGAAGATATCTTTGGCAATATTCAATAAACAAGAGCAATTTAGTAAAGAGGCTGAACGTGAGGCTTTAAGCTGGGGAGATAGTGTAGATGCATCGCTGTATCCTGATCGAGTAGATCTTAGAGATTTGCCATTTTGTACGATAGATCCGGTTGATGCAAAAGATTTTGATGATGCAATCTATTGGGATGAAAAAAACCATACTCTTTATGTTGCTATTGCTGATGTAAGCAGTTATGTTACACCCGATTGTGCTATAGATAAAGAGGCAAGAAGCAGAGGATTCTCAATCTATTTTCCACATAAATCTATACCTATGCTACCAAGGGCATTAAGCGAAAATATCTGCTCACTTAAACCTAATGTTGATAGGTTGGCATTTGTTTGCCGATTAGAGCTAGATATTGATACATTGAGTGTAAAAAAACATACCTTTTTTGAAGCCATCATAAGATCTAGAAGACGTTATAACTATGATGAGATTGATGCTTACCTTGAAAATGGAATAGAGTCTGCAAAAGATGACGACAAAGAGACGCTATCTTTTATTTTTCCACTTAAAGAGATAACAGATAGATTGCGTGCTGAAAGATTAAAACGAGGATACGATTTTAGATCAACAGAAGTAAGAATGAGACTTGATGATGATCAAAACCTTGTTTCAACACGTATGGAATCTTCAACCCCTTCTCATGGTCTCATAGAGGACTGTATGCTTTTGGCAAACAAGGCTGCTGCAGAACATTTTGATTATGGAATTTTTCGCGTACATGAGCCTCCAAGTCCAGAGAGAATTGAAAAACTGGTTGATGAACTTGGTAAAATTGGGATATTTGTTGATGAGAGTGAAAGCGATTTTCACTCACTTGTATTGGCTCTTCAAAAAGAGGCTAGAGAAAAGGGTGTAGAGGCTTATGTAGATCAGCTTATCATTCAAACACAAAAGCAGGCAGGTTACAGTGCAGAAAACATAGGTCACTTTGGGCTTGGTTTTGAACGATATACCCACTTTACATCTCCAATAAGAAGATACTCTGACTTGACTTTGCATCGACTGCTTAAAGCTATATTGGCAAATGATGAGAAAAAGAGAGAGTATATATTGAGAAACATTGAACCTCTTTGCATAAAAATAAGTGAACTAGAGCGTGAAGCAACACGTGTAGAGTGGGATTTTATGGCAAGAAAATATGCAAGATGGGCTGATTCAAACAGAGATACCACTCTATATGCTGTTGTTACAGAAGCTGATCAGATTCCTACAGCTCTAACAGATAAAGATATTTTAGGAATGAGAATATTCTGTGACAAAAGTGATCTTCTTCTTTTTGATCGTATTGAAGCAAAAGTTGGCAGTGTCCATTTGGCTCAAGCTAAGATATTTGTTAATGTAGAATCGGCAAAACATCTGTTAGATAATGACTAACATAATTGTCTATTGTCGAAGGATTAAATAATGTATAAGCGTGAATTTGATCAACTTTTAAACTCAGGAACTCTACCTAAATCTATAATGTTTTATGGAGAGAATGAGTATTATATTGAGAATAGTATAAAAAGAGTCATTGAGCTAAGCGGTGCAAGTGACTCAATTTTAAAACTATATTATGATGAGTATGACTTTCAAAAAGCGAAAAACTGGTTAGGACAAAGCTCACTATTTGGCGATGTTAACTTCCTTTTGATAAAAAGCGATAAGAAGATCCCTAAAAAAGAGTTGACTCAATTGATTGAACTTGCCTACCGAAATAGAACAAACTATTTTGTATATGCCTACACTGGAAATGAGTTTAAGACATTAACATCTGCTTTCACAAAGAAGATGAGTGCTGAACATGTACGATTCTTCCAACCAACTTTAAATGAAGCTGTAGCAGTTATTAGAGAGCATGCACAAAACTTAAATATAGAGATTGACAGATACGCTATAGAGCATCTTCTTTTAGCACTAAATATCAATCTTGCAATGGCAGTTAATGAGCTTGAGAAGTTATCTATTTTAAATGGACCCATAAGCTCAAAAGAGATTGATGAACATATATTCTCTCTTGCACCAATGGCAGTCAATGAGTTTCTATTCTCACTCTTTACAAAAAGAGCCTTAACTGAAACTATAAACCAAGTAGGAAAACTTGGTGAAGATGAGTTTGCTCTACTTAGACAGATTCAATACTTTGTAAATCAACTCTTTCTCTACCATATCTATATAAAATTACATGGTGCACCAGATCCAAAAGAGATATTAGGATATGCACCTCCAAAATATGTGGTTGAAAGATATGCAAAATTGGCTATCAAAATTCCTATGGAGATTTTTGAGAAGATTTTTGACACTATTGCAGTTGGCGAAATTGCTATGAAAAAGGCTGGTAGTTCGAGCCAAAAAGAGACCCTGTTCTTCTCAATATTAATAAAAATTAAATCTTTTTTTGGATAAAATAGCCTTGCTCTTTGCTCTTTCTTCTTGTTTTCACAAGAGGAGAAAACCAAAAGGGCTAATACCACAAGGAGAACAAAATGACAAGACATTACGAGACACTCTTCGTCGTTAAACCGACATTAACAGAAGAAGAGATCAAAACTCAAATCGACAACGTTAAGTCGATATTGGAAAAGAATGGTGCTGAAATTGCAGGTACATTTGACTGGGGTATGCGTAAATTAGCATATGAAATAGATAAAAATCTACGTGGTTACTACTATGTAATTTACTACACTGCTCCAAGTTCACTAATAAAAGAGCTTGAAAGAAATTTCCGATATAATGAAGATATTATTAGATTCTTAAATGTAAAATATGAGAATAAAAAAGAGATTAAAGCTTGGCAAAATCTAGTAAACAAAGCAGGTGCCGCAAGTGCTAAAAAAGAGACTACTGAAACTGCAAGTGAGTCTGCATAATAAATTTAAGGCTAATTGATGTTCAATAAGGTAATCCTGATCGGTAATCTAACTAGAGATGTAGAGTTACGCTATCTACCAAGTGGTCAAGCACTTGCAAAATGCGGCATTGCTACAAATCGACGATTTAAAGACTCTAGCGGTATGCAAAAAGATGAGACCATGTTTATTGACTTTACTGTTTGGGGTCGTTCAGCTGAGATTGCGAATCAGTACCTAAAAAAAGGTAGCAAAGTACTAATAGAGGGGCGCTTAACACTAGAGCAGTGGAGTGATCAGAATGGTCAAAGAAGAAGCAAACACTCTATTACTGTTGAAAACTTAAAGATGCTTGATAGAAGAAGTGAAAATGAACAAGGACAACCATCTAGCATGGGGTATGATCAGGGTGCACAGACATATAACCAACAACAGCACTCAACCTATACTCAACCTGTGCAACAGCAACAGCAACAACAGCAATACCAAAGTCAAGTAAATAGTGCACAGCAACAGGCTCCTGTACAACAACCAGTTCAGGAATTACCAACCATTGACATCGATGAAGATGACATACCATTTTAAATAATACGACTATAAAAAAGGAAAATATCATGGCAGAAAGAAGAAAATACTCAAAACGCTACTGCAAATATTGTGAAGCAAAAGTTGAATTCATTGACTATAAAGATCTAAACAGCATCAAAGCATCTCTATCTGAGCGATATAAAATTATGCCTCGCCGTTTGACAGGAAACTGCAAGAAACACCAAGAGATGGTTGAAAAAGCTATTAAACGTGCTCGTGCTGCAGCATTGGTACCATATGTTGTAGATCACAAACGTGTTATTCCTAATCCATTCGAAGAGATTAAGTAACCAAAAAGATCCCGCTTTTTGCGGGATCAAATCAATTTACTCCTCTCGCTTAAACAGTAACACCTCTTTATCAGGAACGTCTGCATACATCTCAATAGGATAACTCTGAATAAGAACCAACCCTCCAATATTTGATAACTTTTCAGTTTCATGATAGTGTTGAACTATTGTATCATTTGACTTTCTATAACATCCACTACTCTCTTCTTCAAAAAGAGTCAAGTTTGTTGTGAGTTTCCCATTCTCAAATAGTGAATCTAATGTTACAAATCTTTTATCATCTTCTCTTATGAGAGATCCTTGTGCAACCTCTTCAAAACCAAATAGTGTATTTATATCAGCAATAAATATACCACCCGGTTTTAACACCCTATAAACACACCCCATAAACTGTTCTAAAGTTTCAAACTCAAGATAGTTCAAAACATCAAATACAGCAGTAGCGGCATCAAAGCTCTCTTTTACATCACACAGATCTTTTGCTTCAGCATCTATTCCTAAAACTCTAGCTCTCTCTACCATTCTCTTACTTAAATCGACACCATAAGCTCTTTTTAAATCCATATTTTGCGAAAGACGCTTTAAAAAAGCACCACTTCCACACCCTATGTCTATTAGAGTATCTGGATTCCAACTTTTTAAGAGATCTATATAGAAGTCATAAAGAGCCTCTATTGTCTCTTCAAAACCTAAAAGAGGCTCTATTTTTGCATAAAGCTCAAGACCCACGCACTACCTTTTCCATTTGAGAATAGAGCTCCATTATTTCACTCTTTTTTGCAAGAAAACTATGTTTATTTGCTATTAGATGAGCACTCGATTCCATTATTGTTTCAGCAACTTTTAGACCATTCTCTTTCATAGTTGTACCAGTCTCTA
>CAZGCF010000091.1:0-5478 GCA_964524095.1 uncultured Campylobacterales bacterium
CTACAGCAAAGGAGGTTGAAGATCTAAAAGCTGTCTTTGATGAGGTAATAAAAATCTTTTAGAAATAAAATTTAGAAGAAGGAGATGTTGTAAATGATGGAAATAGTTCAAACAGATAAAGCACCTCAGGCTATAGGACCATACTCACAGGCAATGAGAGTAGGTGACTTTATATTTACATCGGGTCAAATTGCACTTACACCAAGTGGTGAGATGGTTCAAGATGATATAGAATTGCAGACTGAACAGGTTATGAAGAATCTAAAAGCAGTTTTGGAATCTGCAAATAGCTCTTTGCAAAATGTTGTAAAAACTACTATCTTTTTAGCTAATATGGATGACTTTACAACTGTAAATGCCATCTATGAAAAGTGGTTTGAAGGTCATAAACCTGCACGAAGTACAGTTGCAGTTAAAACATTACCAAAGAGTGCATTGGTAGAGATAGAGTGTATAGCTTTAGCAAAAGCATAAAATTTTGATTTAAAACTTTTAGGCTATTAAACTAATCTTAAATATATAGTAGGTATAATTCGCCACTAAAATCGTTTGACGAATATAAAAGGACACGGCATGACAGCAATTATCAAGCATGGCGGTAAGCAATACAAGGTCAGTGAAGGCGATATTCTTTGCCTTGATTACATGGGCCTTGAACCAAAAGCTAAAATTGAGATAAAAGAAGTATTGGCTGTTGACAATGATGGAGATCTTAAAGTTGGTACTCCATATGTTGATGGCGCTGTTGTCGAAGCGGAAGTTATAAACGAAGGTCGCGAGAGAAAGATTATCATCTACAAAAAGCGACGTCGTAAAGATAGCAAACTTAAGCGTGGCTTCCGCCGAGATTTCACTCGCGTACGTATTACAAAAATCGCGTAAACAGAATCTAGAGTTAGATTAGCGATTTATAAAGTAAGGAGAAAATAATGGCTCACAAGAAAGGTCAAGGCTCAACCCAGAATAACCGTGATTCAGCGGGTCGTAGATTAGGTGTTAAAAAGATAGGTGGAGAGAGTGTTACTGCGGGAAATATTATTTACCGACAACGCGGTACAAAAATTCACCCAGGTAACAATGTAGGAATGGGAAAAGATCATACTCTTTACGCACTTATTGATGGTGTTGTAAAGTATGAGCGTAAAGATAAGCATCGCAAAAAAGTTTCTGTATATCCTGCATAATCTATCTTAACTCAGCGGCACTTTTAAAGTGCCGTTTTCTCTTCTAAAACTCTTTGACAAATCAACAAAAATCTGATATTTTATACCAAAAAATTTTAAGGCAACAATAATATGTTTGTAGATAGTGTAGAACTGAAGCTCAGCTCTGGAAAAGGCGGTCAAGGCTGTTCATCGTTTCGACGTGAAAAGTTTGTAAATAAAGGCGGTCCAGATGGTGGAGATGGTGGTCGTGGTGGTGATGTATGGTTTGTTGTAGATAAAAATACAGACACACTTTCTCATTTTAAGGGTAAAACACACTTAAAAGCTAAAAATGGTCGTCCAGGTATGCCAAGAAAGTGTGCAGGAAAAACAGGAGAGTCTCTTTATGTTAAAGTACCACCAGGAACACAAGTGATTGATAAAGAGACAGGTGAACTTCTTTTAGATCTTACAGAAGATGGTCAGAAAGTTAAGTTTCTTGAAGGTGGTAAAGGTGGTTTGGGAAATGTTCACTTCAAATCATCAACAAATCAGCGTCCAACATATGCTCAACCAGGCAAACCAGGAGAAGAGAGAGAGGTAAGACTTGAACTAAAGCTTATAGCTGATGTAGGCCTTGTAGGTTTTCCAAATGTAGGTAAATCGACACTTATTTCAACAATCTCAAATGCACACCCTGAAGTGGCAAACTATGAGTTTACTACCTTAACTCCAAAACTTGGAGTTGTTGCAATAGATGATTATAGATCATTTGTAATGGCAGATATTCCAGGAATTATAGAGGGTGCAAGTGATGGAAGAGGGCTAGGAATTGAATTTTTAAAGCATATAGAGCGTACTAAAACGCTACTATTTATGATTGACTCAGCAAACTATCGTGAAGTAACTCAGCAGTTTGAATCATTGCAAAATGAACTAGAACACTATAGTAAAGAGTTGGCAAAACGACCTTATGCCATTGCTATGACCAGAATTGATGCTATTTCAGTTGAAGAGGCGAATGAGAAGATGAAAGATCTTCTTAATGCACTAAATTTAAAGCCAAATAGCGGATTACATAAGTATGGTGTAGATAAGAGTTATTTAGGCTATATGAGTGAAGAGAAAGTAAATCCACTCTTTGTAATGCCAATATCTTCAGTCTCAAAAACAAATATTCAACCACTTGTTTTTGCATTAGCAGATGTAATAGGAAAGTAGTCTATGCGAAGAGTTGTCATTAAAGTTGGAAGTGCAGTATTGACAGAGCAAAACCGTGTAGCTAAAGAGAGAATGTCTGCTCTTGTCGATCTTATAGCTAAAATTAAAGAGAAGGGAACTGAGGTTATTCTTGTAAGCTCAGGAGCTGTTGCCGCCGGATATACAATGTGCAAGCTTGATAAGAGGATTCTTTCAAACAAACAAGCACTAGCCTCAATAGGTCAGCCAAAACTTGTAGCAATGTATCAGAAAAAGTTTGAAAAACATGGTTACTTGGTGGCTCAAATTCTCTTAACAGCAGATGACTTTGACTCAAGAAAACGTACCTTTCACGCTAAGTGTGCAGTAGAGAAACTGCTTGAGCAAGGAGTTGTGCCAATAATAAATGAAAATGATGTAACTGCTACAGAAGAGCTAGTTTTTGGCGATAATGATCAGCTTTCAGCACGTGTAGCTTACTATTTTGATGCAGATCTTCTAGTAATATTGTCAGATATAGATAGTTATTACGATAAAGATCCACACAAATATAAAGATGCAAAGCCATTAAAAGTGGTTTATGAAATACCAAATGAGGATCTTCAGGCAGAATGTACACCTAATGGAACATTCGCTACAGGTGGCATTGTAACAAAGTTAAAAGCGGCAGACTTTTTAATAAAACGTGGAAAAGAGATGTTTTTAGCAAGCGGATTCGATCTCTTTGATGCATATTCATATTTGATAGATGGTGTACATAATGGAGGAACACTCTTTTCAAAGAGAATGTAAAGTTTTATACAATATTGAAGAGAAAAAGTAGAACTTTAAAAGAGTAATAAACCCCACATTGTGGGGTTTATAAGATAGGAGGGAATGATTACATCATTCCGCCCATACCTCCCATTCCGCCCATATCTGGTGCAGGAGCAGCTGGTTTATCTTCTTTGATTTCGCTTACAGTTGCTTCAGTTGTAAGTAGTAGGCTTGCAACAGATACAGCATTTTGCAATGCTACACGCTCAACTTTAACAGGGTCAATGATTCCTGCTTCAAGCATATCTACATACTCACCTGTAGCAGCATTGAATCCAATATTCTCATTTTCAGCCGATTCAACACTATTCACAACTACACCACTGTCAAATCCAGCATTTTCAGCAATCTGTTTCATTGGTGCTTTAATAGCTCTCATAATGATGTCTGCACCGATTGCTTCATCACCACAAAGATCTAACTTAACTTTGCTTGCCGCACGGATTAGAGCCGCACCACCGCCGATAACAATTCCTTCTTCAACAGCCGCTTTAGTAGCAGAAAGTGCGTCATCAACTCTATCTTTTTTCTCTTTCATCTCAGTTTCAGTAGCAGCACCAACTTTAATAACTGCTACACCACCGCTCAACTTAGCAAGTCGCTCTTGCAATTTCTCTTTATCGTAATCGCTTGTAGTGTTTTCGATCTGAATTTTAATCTCTTTAATGCGTGCATCAACAGCAGCTTTGTCACCTTTACCATCAACGATTGTTGTATTGTCTTTATCAATTACAACACGACCAGCTTGTCCAAGATCAGCTACTGTTGCTCTCTCTAGAGTTCGTCCAACCTCTTCACTAATTACAGTACCGCCTGTCAATGCTGCAATATCTTGAAGCATTGCTTTACGTCTGTCACCAAATCCAGGAGCTTTAACTGCTGCAATATTTAGTACACCGCGAAGTTTGTTAACAACTAATGTTGCTAAAGCTTCACCTTCAACATCTTCAGCAATGATTAGTAGTGGTTGTCCACTCTGTTGGATTCCCTCAAGTACTGGTAAGATATCTTTAAGATTTGTAATCTTCTTATCAGTCAATAGAATGTATGGATTATCCATTACTGTTTCCATACGCTCACTATCAGTGATGAAGTATGGGCTTAGATATCCTCTATCAAACTGCATACCTTCAACAACTTCTAGTTCGTCAACAATACCTTTTGCCTCTTCAACAGTGATAACACCATCTTTACCGACTTTTTCCATCGCTTCAGCGATCAAGTTACCGATTGTATCATCAGAGTTTGCTGAGATAGTTGCAACTTGTGCAATCTCTTTTTTATCTTTTACCTCTTTTGCAATCTTTTTCAACTCATCAATAATCGCATTTGCGGCTTTATCCATACCACGTTTAACTTCAATTGGGTTAGCACCAGCAGTGATGTTTCGTAAACCCTCTTTAAAGATGCTGTATGCAAGTACTGTTGCAGTTGTTGTACCATCACCAGCTTCATCAGCTGTTTTGCTTGCAACCTCTTTAACAAGTTGAGCACCCATATTCTCTATAGTATCTTTAAGCTCAATTTCACGAGCAACACTTACACCGTCTTTAGTAATGCTTGGTGCTCCAAAGCTTTTTTGAATAAGTACATTACGACCTCTTGGTCCCATTGTAACTTTAACAGCATCTGCAAGTTTTTTTACACCCTCGAAAAGTTCGTTTCGAGCTACATCTGAAAAATGGATATCTTTAGCTGCCATATTTCACTCCTCCTTATTTCATTATTCCGAGAATGTCATCGCTGTTAAGAATCAACAACTCTTTTCCGTCAACAGTTATCTCTGTTCCGCTATATTTTCCAAATACAACAGTATCACCTACTTTGATTTGTCCTTCCTCTTCAACTTCAGGTCCAATAGCTAGAACTTTTGCCTCTTGAGGTTTCTCTTTAGCATTGTCTGGAATGATTATTCCTGATGCAGTTTTTTGTGGTTCATCAACACGTTCTACCAATACTCTGTTTGCGAGTGGTTTGAAACTCATTGACGCTCCTTTCATTTAATTTGGTTTTATTTAGCAATCACTTTTAATAAGTGCTGAAATTTTATCCCATTTTTTTTTCTTTGTCAAGATATTTTTTAGATTTTTTAGTCAATTTAGTTCAAATCCTTTAGTCTAATAGACTAAAAAATATAGCGTAAATATATACTATCTATTTTTTTGCAATATCTTCTGATATAATTTTGATCAAAAGATTTGTGAGGTATTTCTACGAAACTTATAAAAGTATTAATTGTTTTTTCTCTTCTGTTAATTGCTTTGAAATATGGATTACTCTTAACTCCTCTAGGAAGCTATATAGTAAACCCTATATT